>CAZRTU010000041.1:7340-9600 GCA_964603075.1 uncultured bacterium | reverse complement strand
GTTTCCGCTGTGTGCGTACTCATCAGTATATTCTGCAAGACCTACGTCGCCCTCACTGTGCCACTCCATCCACCCTGCTGGCGTCTCACAGTTACCACCAAAGAATCCAGCAGTCCAAGGATCCGATGATAGGATGAATTCATCAGCATAGGCTGTACCCGTGGCATTTGTACCGAACTTGAAGTAACAGACAGCCGAATCCGGTGTATCTGGCGCAAGTACGTAACTGGTAAGAGTATCCCAATCTTTTGAAGCAACACTCTGGTCAGCAGTGATGAATGCATCAGCTATCAGGGTGCCTCCAGTATAGAATTCAAACAAAAGACCTATCCTCTCAGTATCATCTGCAGGGTCTGTATTTACTCCAACGGTCTTTACCAAGCCACCACAACGATATAGTGCACTCGCCATGCTGTTCCAGTACCTCTGTGAGAAGTTCTCGGTCATCCAGCCTGCCTCTGCACCCGTGCCAGCCTTCTCGATCATTAACGACCTTGTGCCCATATAAGCCTCATCAGTCGTCCATGAGCTACCAGAGCCATAGGAGTGCCAGAAGAAGGGCTCATAGGTCTCCAGGTCACCGTGTCCCAGGAGGTTTGTCTCTGCGAAGGCTAGATACGTAGAGAGAAACAGTAAGGCTGACAAACAGATAACCATTATTGAATTTTTAGATGACATACAACCTCCATTGTTATCGTCGGCATACAAACTTAATTAAGATCCATATGTATCAACTAAGAAGAACAATATGCACATTTACCATACGAGCCTCAGTTCTAATTTCCGTTTATACTCTGTATGTCTGCTTTGTCAACTACTCTTCTTTTATCACCCCCCTTCATTGTATTGTTAATGCATTGTAGTATTTCCTCTTTTTTTATATCATCACCTCCTTTCCGACGGTTGATATTAAAATTAATCTTAAAGGGTTTAATCTATTTTACGATTAACTGTTTGAGGTATCGGCTTATCGCAGCTTATAAACTTTTATAATGTTTGGTTTTTTAAAAATAGGCAAAGTAGGAGGCTAAAGAGACAAGGAGTAAGGAGTTTTTTTGAAAAGCTTGGGAATTGGAGTATTCTTAATATTTAGATATAGCAAATTTTCAGTTCCAATTCTCAGAAGGAATCCGCCTTTATACAAGCATTTGTACAGGTGGAGTGATCTATATGGAGAGGTAATCCAGTCAGTCAACTGATTGTGACAGGAATGCTATCTCTTAGTGGGATTTTTTGCTATATAAAATATAAAATCTGTGTATCTCTAAAACCCCCCTTTTTAAAAAAGATTCCCCAAATTATATATCTTTTATATTATATACAATTTTTAGTTCTTTGTCAAGTTTTTTTTTAAAAAAATTTAGAATGACAGAGTTCTTGAAATCAAACAGTAAAGATTACAGATCATATAAGATCTAATGCTGTTCGTAGATCGTCCATCGTTCTGTTTTTTCGTCCCATCCTATCTTTATCTCTTCGCCTTTAGGAATTCTATAAAGGACAGACCTTTCATCTTCAGCCGTAAATTCAAGGTCAGAGTAATAATACTCCTTTGAGGTCGGATTTTCTGTGATCTCCAGCAAGGTCATTATGCCTTCTATTGTTGATTCTGCCCCTGAATTTAGATTGACTTTCTCTGCGCTGTTAATTCCATCGTAGACCCTTCCCGTTTTTGGATCATACATAGGACAGCTGGCTCTATTATTTCCTCTAAGCCAGGAGGCAGTAATGCCAGCCAGTTTAGCGTATTTATCGTCATTTGTGGTTAAGTAAAGCTGTGTCAAACCGGAGACCATGGCTCTTATACCATAAGATATTTGCGGGAATTCGCATATCTCGTGTCGGTCTTTCTTGAGCACTATACTCTGGAGAAAGTTCATCGATAACAAGTAGATATAGAAATTATCAGCCTCTAACTTTGCAGATTCGATCCAGGAGGATTTATCGAAGACCCTTCCTGCCTTTGCAAGGGCTTCAGTCTGGGTATTTCCCCAGAGATGCCAGATGTTTTTCCAGGATAGGTGTACACCATAGAATGGGCAGGTTGGTTCTTGTATCTGAAATTCCATCAAGCCATGGACTAATTTTTCGATTATTGCTTTCACCTGACCATCAGGTATAACTAAATAATAATCAAGCAGTGCCAGGACAACCTCGGATGTTATATCTCCACCGATGATTAGCCATTTGGGGACTCGGGTACCTTCGACGAATTCGTATTCGTTATAATTTTTTAAGAATTCTTCTATCTGCTGGAAGG
>CAZRTU010000041.1:0-7328 GCA_964603075.1 uncultured bacterium | reverse complement strand
AATTTTTCTGCATAGTCTTCGTCAAGTGGCTTAAGGACCCTGTATCCGTAGCATAGCGCCCTTAATCCCCTCGCAGCCCAGAAATCGAAAGACTTTTTACTGGTTCTACCCTCTGTATTTACAGAGCGATCATCTCTTATGAAATTATAAAATTGACCATCATCTTCCTCCATATACATAACAAAATTAAGACACCCCTTTGCCTTGTCTAAATATGTATTATCCCCTGTTATCTCGAAATATCTGAGAAAGACAATAGCTGCTCGGCTTACATCATCAACACAAGCAATACCTTCACCTGACGCATCTACCCATCCGTAGTCGGGAAATTCGCAGTAGATATGGGTTATCATCATAGAAATTCCATCTATAGATATCTCCTCGTTTAGATATTCCAGATGCTCGAGGTTGATATAGAGATCGATCGAGTCTCTATTATCATTCTCATAATCAAGGGTTTCATCTCGCTTTCCTCCGCCGCATTTATAGGCCAATAATGAGAGAAATAAGAGAATGCATATTGGCATTTGTTTCATCCACTCTCCTTATACTTAGAAGACAAAAATAGCTCGACCTCTTCTTTGTAGGGAAGAGCTGGTATCCCTCCATTTTTTTTGACTGTCATTGCACCAATTATATTTGCAAATCTGAATATTTCATATAATTCTTGTTGGGTCAGATTCTCCAGTTGTATTTCAGATATCATATAGAGCATGCCTGCGACGAATCCATCACCTGCACCTGTAGTGTCTTTAACCTCTACGTCTATTGAGGGCTCATAGCCATCTGTATTAGGAGTAAGGTAGTAACACCCATCCTTGCCGAGTGTTATTGCCAGGAGTTTAACTCCATATTCCAGAATAGACCTGCCTCCCTCTCTTGGGTCTTTTTTACCACTTAGGAATTCCATCTCATCTATGTCCATTTTGACTATATCTGCCAGGTCAAGAGCCAGATTTATCATGTGCCTGGCTTCAGTAGGACTCTTCCACAGGGATATTCTCAGGTTTGGGTCGAAAGAGACGACGATTTTTTTCTCCTTGGCAATCTCCGCTGCTTTCAGAACCGCATTCCTACTGGGGTTAGTAACAAGGGATACGGAGCCGAAGTGCAAAATCCTTGTGCGACCAAGAGGAGTTTTCATCACCTCTTCTTTTGTTATTTTTGTGTCTGCACTCTCATATCCATAGAACTCAAAATCCCTTTCACCTTCATCTGTTAATGATACAAATGCCAATCTTGTCCTATGTTGTTTATCAAAAAGAAGGTTCGATACGTCTACTTTATTTTCCACCAAGGTCTTCTGGAGGAACCTGCCGAAAGAGTCATTGCCGACTTTTCCGACAAAGGCTGTTTTTTTACCGAGTCTCGCTAGTCCTACGGAGACATTAGCCGGTGCACCTCCTGCTGCCTTAAGGAATCCAGGCGATGACTCTAATTTCACCCCCTTCTTTGTAGAGATAAAATCGATTAGCGCCTCACCAATGCATATTACATCCAAAGGACGATTTCTCATCTTGGGTTTATGTTTTAGGGATTTGGAATAACGATGTTTTTAAGGTGTTTTCGTTCTTTGTGGCTCTGAAATGCCTTAATCAAACCCGTGAGAGTAAATTTTCCGATGTCGAAGTCACTAAAGGTTAATCTGTCTTCAGAGAGTAAATCGATGGCTCTACTGAAGGTATTGGGATTTATATAACTACCCCTAATGGTCAATTCCTTGAGGTATATCTCCTGAGGCCGTATCGCTACAGTTGCATCTTTATCGCATACACCGAAGAATATTATCTTACCGCCTCTCTTAGTAAGTTCGATGCTGGCTCTTGCAGTCTCGGGGATTCCGGCACATTCGATAATAACATCAGCGCCCAAATTGCTATTTTCCAATACTATCTCCTTCAGGTCTTCATCTGTGGGATCTACCACAATGTCGGCGTTTAGCTTTAGGGCGATGTCTCGTCTCTCTTCAGTTGGTTCTGCGACTATGACCTTCCTTGCACCACAAAGTCTTACCAGTTGCGTCATTACAAGACCAATAGCTCCGGCTCCTATAATTACAACGCAATCCCCGACCCTTATACCTGCAAGGTCTATGCCGTGAATTGCACAGGATACAGGTTCAGCAAGACATCCAATGTCGAAAGGTATATTAAGAGGGAGATGGTATAACTGGGTTTGGGGAACAATTGAATATTCGGCAAAGCCACCATCTATATGTACACCGAGCGCGGTCAGATTTTCACAAAAGTGAGGTTTACCAAGCTGGCAGAAATGGCAAAACCCACATACGATATTCGGATCTATAACCACCCTATTACCCGATCCAAAATTGGAGACAGCTTTTCCTGCTTCTTCCACAATGCCGACGTACTCATGTCCAAGTATAACAGGTGGCTTTGAATTTGCCGTTCCTTCATAGATGTGGATATCTGTTCCACATACACCGCATGCCTTAACTTTAAGCAAGACCTCGGTATCTTTTATCTCTCGTAATCCTTTCTCTTCGATTCTTATATCATGAGGCTTATAGAAGACGGCAGCCTTTATTTTATCCCCCTTTTTTAGTGTGGATATCATAGACTCTAACGCCTTTTCTGGGTAAGTCAAATGGGATATATTTATTGAATGTTATTGATTGTCCGTTTTCAAAATCCACGACCTTGTTTACATCCAACATGCTCTCTATGAAACCATCTGTTTCTTCCCAACCATGATTTATTATCCAGAGAAGAAATCTTTCCCCATTTCTAAATCTCAGAGTCCCAAACTCTACAAATGGGTTTGGGGTGTCGAAGATTGGTGTAATTCCGGCAAACCTACTCAGGCTCCTGTATAATCTATAAGTCAGATCTACCTTAAAGACATCCCGATTGGTTGCAAGGTAGTGCTCCAGGGGGTAGGCCGAAAAAATGACCTTGCCTCTGCCAATCGAATTTCTGACTATCGCAGGTCTTCCATCATTTGTGACGGCTATTGTCTCTGCCCTCATAGGAGTAAGTGGACAGAAGGCTATACTATTGGAACTACCCATTGGTCTGTAAGAGAGTTTCTCATGCTTTGAGATATAAAAGAAATCATCTAAGAACTCGATCTCTAACACTCCACTCTCTGGTAGGTCTGCAAGACCAGACCTAAGATTGTGTTTCGCACCAAACAGCTCATCGAATATATGGATCCACATATCGTGGTGATATGAGCAGTAGAATATTCCACCAGCTTCCACGTAATTATAGATAGCCTCCCAGAAGGGAGCGGTTAATTTCTGGGTATTCGGCGCAAATAGGAGCTTTATCTCCTGGGGTATAGAGGCTGCCTCTGTAGATTCTATATCCTCTGCGAGTTTGGGCTCGCGAAAAAATCCGCAGTTAAGGTGTGCCTGTCTGGTCAATATATAAGACTGAAGAATCGCTCTCCTTATATGGTCTTTATCCTCAGATGAATATGGATATCCGAAGATATAATATGAGGGTACTATAATAGAGATGGGATCGCTTGTAATCTCTATTTCTGATAGTTCTATTCTATCCATTATCTTACTGAAGCGTTTCATTTCTTCTCCAGCAGGTTTTACAGTCCCATCCTTCCTGGTTACGCCAAACAGTAGTTCAAAGGGGTGGTGAGAATAGGGTCTTTGATTGGGGAGATCGAAATCGCTGTAGCACCAGGAGAGCGCTCCAACAGCTCCTGCAAGGAAAGTACTGTTTAGAGTCGTCCGATAATAATCTGCCTGATTATCTTCAGATACGAAGCTATTAGAGCAACCAAATTCTTCAACCAGGATAGGTTTTTCTTGGTTGCACATCTTTGTTATAAAAGAAGGGGTATAGGAATGGCGGAGGGTATCGTCTTCTTCGTGATAGAAGTGGAGTCCATAAAAGTCGATAACCTCCTTTAATTCGTCTAACCTAAAGCCGTTATCTACACCGTAGATTTCCCTTCCCCAGGCACCGTCGCCTGAACCAATAGGGCGCGATGGGTCTCTTTCGCGTATTACATTGCAGAGAGTCCTCACCCAGGTGAGAATTGTTTCAGGGTCTTTTATACCCGCATAATTGGTAATCTCGTTTGTCAGAATCCATCCGATAATTGCCCTGCTGGTTTTGACTCTATCCACCACACTACCAACATATATACTCTCCCTCTCTATCATCCAGGGGTCCAAATAGAGATCTCTACCCTCTCGCCAGCCCACATCCCAATCCTCTCCAGACATATGTCCCACAAAAAAGGTGGGAAGAGTAGATATCTGGGCTTGCTCGCAGAAGTCCAGAAACTCAGCAAGTCTGTCCAACATCTGCCTGTCCACGCTGTGTGGTAAGGGCATAAAATCGGGAAAATAGAGGAAGGATCTGCAGGCGTTCATTCCGAGATTCTTCATCTGCATGAGTTCTTCTCTTACCCTAACGGGTTCCCACTTACGCCACATCAAAGGACCGGTATTCCTCGACCAGTAGTTTGTTCCTATGAGATAGAGGGGATTTTGGTTTTTCTCGAAGCAGGTGTCTCGCATCAGTTTTTGGCTAAAGGTTATCCCTTGAGACCTGTGTGCGCCATACTGGCGATAAAATACCTCTGGAATATACAATAGACTATAATAACGGGTGCTGCCAGGAGTGTCGCTGAAGCCAACTGTGCTCCCATGAGTTCAGCCTGCCCACCTACGGCAAACAGTGTAACCATTTGTGGCATAGTCATAAGGTTCTGTTTTCTGATGACAATGAGTGGCCAGAGGACTTCATTCCATGTGTTCATAAAAGTTATTATTGCAACGGTAACCAGCGCGGGTATTGAATTGGGCCAGACAATGCGGAACAATACACCCAGATCGGAACAACCGTCTATCTTGGCAGCATCAATTATAGCCTGGGGTATGGACTTAAAGTACTGTCTGAAGAGTAATATACCGAAGGCACTTATCATTCCTGGGATGATCAGGGCTAAGTACGTGTCTGTCCAGCCAAATTTGACCATCAAAACGTAGAGAGGAATGAGGGTTATCTGAAAGGGGATCATCATTGTGAAGAGAATGATATTGAAGATGGCTTCTCTGCCTTTGAATTTAAGTCGAGATAAGGCATAACCCACCATTGAACTTAATATAAGAGTAGAAAAGGTTATTGAAAAGGTCACAAAGGCGCTATTAAGAAAGGCACGGATTATGGGTATCTTTTCGAATACTGCCCTGTAATTGGTGATGGAAAAATTGGTTGAAATAGGTGATAGACTCGCCAATTCTGCCTCGGGTCTCAGGCTGGCTGAGACCATCCATATGAAAGGATATATGAATGTGAGCGCTGCTATGACCAGAGCTATGTAGAATATTGTTTTTCTCATGTATATATTTCGGTCTCAAACAGCTTGCGTTGCAATATGACCACAATCATTATTATAAGTGCCACGACAAACGCCATCGCTGCAGCATACCCCATATGATTGAAATAAAAGGCTTGCTTATATATGTAAAGTACACAGGATAGGGTGCTGTTCATTGGTCCACCGCCTGTCATTACGTAGGGCTCTATGAACAGAGAAAATCCTCCCAGAGTAGATAGGATAAGAACCAATATAATGGTGGGGTTCAGCATTGGGATTGTAATGTGAAAGAATTTCTGAACACCTGATGCACCGTCAAGGTCTGCTACCTGATATAGTGTGTAGGGTATACCCTGTAAGCCTGTCAGAAACAGGACTATGTAGAGCCCGACATTCTTCCAGGTTGCCATCAAGGCGATTGATGGCATAGCCATTTTGGTACTAATGAGCCATGGAACCTTTGGTAAGCCAATTCTGGATAATAGTATATTGATAAAGCCGGTTTCATGTGAGTAGAGCTGCTGCCAGAGTATTGTAACCACAACACCTGAGATGACAACAGGCAGGAAGAAGGATGCCCTAAAGAAGCCCCTGGCTGCTATCTTTTGGTTGAGAATGTTTGCAACAACCAGGGCAACCACAATCTGCAGAGGGATATGGATTGATAGGAAGAGGAGTGTATTAAGAATGGATTTCCAGAAGAGAGGGTCTTTGAAGAGGTTCAAAAAGTTTGCCGTACCAACCCACTTCATGGGGGCAATGATATTCCACTTATGAAAGACTAACACAAAAGAGAATATAAGAGGATAGGCAACGAACAGTAGAAAGAAGAGAATGTAAGGCATCACCATTACATATCCAACCCTGTCATAGTCGTATTGGTTTCCCCTTCTCATATTATCCTTTCTATCTTTCCAAGATTTTTTGACACGTTTCCGCGGCATTCTTCACCGCTTCTTCTGGACTCTGCTTACCGTGAAGACAGCAGTAATCAAATGCCTGCGCTATGACATCAAAGATCTCCTTTAACTGTGATATATTATCTGTTCCTCTAGTATAGGGTATCTGTTTCGCAAACCTCAAGACCTTTGGATTGTTCTCGAAATACTCTCTGAACGCCGGGTCAGTATCCAGATCTTTTCTATAGGGTATCTGATAGCATATCTTGAGAAGTCTCAGGTCGTTCTGTACCGAGATTAGATACTTTACGAATTCCCACGACTCTTCTGGATACCTCGTAGTACTAAAAATGACGATATTCTTGGGATCGGCATAGGTCAAAACGGGTTCATCACTCTTCTCTGGTACAGGGAGGGGCGTAAAATCGTACTCAAAATTCTCTGGCTTGTTCCTTTCCACAAAGCCAATATCCCAGGGACCTATAAATTGGATTGCCACCTTCTCCACAAGAAATTGGTTTGCTGGAAAGGTACCCCGCGGGAAATAACCCTCTTTGAAACCTTTCTGGAAGAATCTAAAGACCTCGACAACCTCTCTATTATCGAAGGCAACCTTGCCGTTTGAAATAAGCGTCTTACCACCAGTAGCTGCTATATACATGGCATAGAAATCAAAAAATCTGTGCCACCATACAGGATTTACATTGATTATGCCCATCCACTGATCAATCGAGCCATCCCCATCTCTGTCTTGGGTTAATTTCTCGGCAGCGGCAAAAAATTCTTCATAGGTCTCGGGCGGCTTTGTTATACCAGCCTCGCGGAAAAGTCTCACGTTATACTCGATCATTATAGGGTTGCCTTTCCAGGGTAGCTGATAGATATGTCCATCATCAGATATAAATAGGGATAAAATATCATCTGGCACACGTGAGGTAACCACCCCTTCAAAATCTTCGAATTCATCAAGGGCTACGATGGCGCCGGCATCTGTAAAGTCTTTCACTATCCCCGGCCATATATTTGAACAGACGTCTGGTGTTGTCTTGGCAGCCACTGCTGCAAGAAGTACCTCTTCGCTGGATTGGCTTGCTGGTAAGGGCTGCATCTCTACCT
>CAZRTU010000040.1:0-9624 GCA_964603075.1 uncultured bacterium | reverse complement strand
ATCGACGCTGTAGAGTCAAAGCCTGGCATACTACAGGTCTCCTGACTCAAAATATATTTTACCAGAGTAATATAATGCAGCATCAAGGAGGATACTTTCGGGGAAATCCGTAACGAGTCTATTAAAGGATTGGAGTGCCAGATGGGCACTGTCTCTTTCCATATCTATAAATCCCGCAGAGTAGATCGCATACTCTATATATCTGGACTCTTTTGGAACTGATTTGTAATAGTAGAGTGCAGTATCTAGCTGACCCAGTCTATAATAGCATTCACCCAGCCAGTATTTTGAATCGGGAATGTCGAGGCTTTTGAATATCGAGATCGATTCTTCGTATCTTGAGAACTCAAAGAGACTTCTCGCAAGTTGTCGCCTCGCCTCTCCTCTCAGATTTGACGCTGGGTAATTGGATGTGAATTCTGCGAATTCCCGGCAAGCCAGTTCATAATTCTCAAGATAGAAATCTGAGGAAGCGATGTAATACTCAGCCTTCTCACGGTAAGGGTTGTCAGGATATTCGGTCAGAAGGTTGGCAAATTCCTCCTTCGCCAGACTAAAGACCCCGTCTCGGTAAAGTCCAATGGCAAGATCGAAGCTTTCTTTGGGTGAACTTAAAAATGAGAGAAGTAGGAGTAGTATTAACATCATCGCTTATTATACATTCAATTTGCCTAAAAGTCAAGGAAAAAATGATGTTGCGATACGTGTTATAGCAAAGAAAAGACAAGAATGGATAACATCTTTTTTAGAAACTAATGAAGTACACTCCAAAGGTTTTAGATTAGGAAAAAAAACTTGCAATATTTTAAAATTTATGTTATAATAGCCAGATATGGGATTGATAATCGGTATAATACTTGCTGCCTATCCATCACCAGTAGGGTATGTAAACGATTTTGCAGATTGTGTTCCTCCTGATTACGAACAGAAGATAACCTCTGTAATCGTTGAGGTGAAAGACAAAACAGGAGCCGAGATAGCAGTTGTTACCATTCCAACCACGGGTGGAGAGGATATAGCATTCTATTCAGTAAATCTTTTCACCGAGTGGGGGATAGGAAAGAAGGACAAAGATAATGGTGTTCTTATTACGGTTGCCCTGAATGATAGGGATACATGGATTACAACAGGCTATGGACTTGAAGGCATACTACCAGACGCCACATTGGGTCATGTCTGGAGAGATATAATGAGGCCTCTCTTCAAAGAGGATAACTACGGAGCTGGCATCCTGAACGGAGTCATCTATATTGCAGAGATAATACTGAGTGATAGTGGTCAGAGCCTCTCTGGAGAGATAAAACCGATTGAACGTGATGATGGGAGGGGTTGTGGTTTTATTGGAATCTCTATAATATTTTTCCTCCTTATCATATTCGGTATTAGAATCCTTCCCTTCTTGTTTTTGGGCAGGATGCTCGGTGGTTACTGGTCCGGTGGTTCTTTTGGTGGTTCTGGTGGATTCGGAGGAGGTTTCGGAGGTTTTGGAGGAGGTTCGACTGGTGGTGGAGGTGCAGGAGGAGGCTGGTGAAATATATATTTTATCTAATCTCAATTTCAGCTGTTGTTTTTGGTTGTGTTACGACTTCCACAATTAGGCTGTACTCCCCAAAGAGACCACATCTTGAATCTGTATACCCATGCGAGAGGATAGAGATTGAACATCCCCTTATTCTTACCTACCGAGGCATTTACATAAATCCATACGCCGCCAGGAATCTCGAAGGATACATCCAACGTATGAAAGAAACAGAATTAAACTGTATTGTTATAGATTTTAAGAACGACGTGGGTTTGATTACTTACGATACCGAGGTGGAGTTTGCAAATGAGATTGGTGCATATAAAGCCATCCTTGACCTAGAGGATATCGTAGGTTTGTGTGAGAAAAATGGAATCTACCTGATTGGCAGGGTAGTTGTATTTAAGGACACGATACTATCCAGGTATAACGAGGGCGAGTTTGGAATTAAACACATAGATGGCGGACTCTGGAGAGACAGGGTAGGCAATCTATGGTTGGACCAATACTCCACTGAAGTCTGGGATTATGTAATAGATATTGCAAAGGATCTTGCTAAAAGAGGGGTGAGGGAGATTCAATTTGATTATGTTAGATTCCCTTCAAAGGGCGATATCGACGCCATGCGGTTTTCCCATTGCAGGGAAAATATCCCAAGAGAAGACCTGGTCGCAGAATTTTTGGAGAAGGCATATAAAGAACTAAAGCCCTACGGAGTTCTTATCTCAGTTGATTTATACGGGTACACAATGTGGCTCGAAAGTCTGAAACAGGAGGGACAAAACCTCTCAAAGATAGAGAAATGGGTAGATGTGGTCTGTCCGATGCTATATCCATCACATTTTCACGATGATTTCTTGAGAAACTCTAATCCAAGGGAGTATCACATAGTCTATGAGAGCCTTAGAAGTGGTTACAATAAGATAGGGAAGGAGAAGTTTGTTTCTTACATTCAGGGTTTCAATCTGAAATCCCCAGATTTCGGTCCACTGTACATAGAAAATCAGATAAGGGCTGTTAGGGATGCCAGAGCAAGGGGCTATATCGTCTGGAATGCCAGGAGCGATTATTCCCCTCTTTTTGAGCTGTTTAAATCGAATGGATAGGTGTCATATAATAGGATTTTGGAGGTCTCAGAATGGAGCTTTTATTTGAATTGAGTGGGAAGGGGAAGAGGGGAGACTCTCTGCCAGAGGCTGATATCGATGTCGAGAGCAGGATACCCCATAAATTCCTTCGCAGCGACCCCTTACAGTTTCCAGAAGTTTCTGAGAGCGAAGTGGCCAGGCACTATACAAATCTATCCTCTCTAAATTATCACATAGACAGAGGGATATATCCTCTCGGAAGTTGTACCATGAAATATAACCCCAAGATTAACGAGAGAGTTGCTTCCCTTGAAGGATTCAATGATCTACACCCACTACAATCTCCAGAAATGTGTCAGGGAGCGTTGAGAATCATGTATGAACTGTCTTTGTACCTTAAGGAGATCGGGGGTATGGACGCCGTTTCTTTACTGCCTGCGGCAGGCGCACATGGTGAGTTGGTCAGCCTGTTGATGGTCAAGAAATATTTCACAGAACGTGGAGAGAAAAGGACAAAAGTAGTAATCCCGGATTCTGCTCACGGCACAAATCCTGCATCTTCTTCACTGGCAGGTTTTGAAGTCGCTCCAGTACATTCAGATGGATATGGATTATTGTCTATAGATTCCCTTAAGGGTCTGATATCAGGTGATGTCGCATGTGTTATGATTACCTGTCCAAATACTCTGGGTCTATTTGAAAGAGAGATAAAGACGATCAGCAGTATTGTCCATAAACACGGTGCGGTACTATACCTTGATGGTGCGAATCTCAATTCATTTCTGGGCATAACAAGACCCGGGGATATGAATTTCGATATAGTCCACTTCAACCTTCACAAGACATTCAGTACACCCCATGGTTCGGGTGGGCCTGGCGGCGGGGGAATTGGTGTAAAAGAGTTTATGGAGCCATACCTACCCGTACCAAGAATCCTACAGAGAAATGGTGATTACTCTATCGATGAGACCCCCGGCAGATCCATAGGTAGGATCCATTCCTTCTACTCGAACTTCGGTGTTATGGTTAAGGCATGGGTATATATAAGGATGATGGGCAGCGAAGGTCTAAGAGATATATCACAGAGCGCGGTTCTTAACGCCAACTACCTGTTAGCAAGACTAAAAAGTCATTATGAGGTCCCTTATGGTAAAGGGAGGTGTATGCACGAGTTCGTTGTCTCCTGTCAGTCTTTAAGGAAATTCGGAGTTAGAGCACTGGATGTTGCTAAGAGATTGATAGATTTGGGATTTCATCCTCCAACTATATACTTCCCCTTGATAGTTAGAGAGGCTTTAATGATAGAACCTACTGAAACAGAATCAAAAAAGACATTGGATGAATTCGCAGCAGCCATGATCAGGATAAAGAAAGAGGCAGAGAGGTCCTCTGAAAACCTGATCAACGCACCTCTCAGAACCCCACTGGGTAGACTGGATGAGGCAAAGGCTGCTAAAGAACAGAGAGTAAACTGGTTTAAAGATCGACCATTGCTTGGGGGTGACATAGGCAAAGGATGAACAGATTCAAGAATTTCATAAGGCACGCATTTGCTGTAG
The DNA here is from genome assembly GCA_964603075.1 of uncultured bacterium. GTDB lineage: Bacteria > Hydrothermota > UBA3073 > UBA3073 > UBA3073 > JAGMCL01. The sequence continues at coordinate 5,455 of CAZRTU010000040.1, read as the reverse complement.
AAGAGAAGGGCTATGATGAACTTTCAGATGAGGATATGAAGCTCATTAGTAGGCTTGCAAAGGGTATAGTTATTAGAGGGCTGGCAGTTCCCAGTATAATGTTTCTTGAGTCTGTAAAGCCTCTTAATTTCATTGGTTCTCAGGTTATGGTTTTCTTCCGTCCTATCGTTGCAACGATATTTCCAACCACATCCTACGATAGGTTCGAGGCATTGCTTGCAAAACGCCAGAGTATCGAATGGTTAATCCTGGCTATCGAGAAATATTCTTCACCGGAGAAGGAGACAAAAAAGAAATCCTAAATCTCGGGTTATTATCAGGAGAGTATATGGAGAGATTATGGGCACCATGGAGGATGGACTATATAAGGAAAGGGGAACCGGACGAGTGCATTTTCTGTGCAGCAATAGAGGGGGGAGAGGATAGGTTTGTGGTCCATCAAGAAGAACTTGCTTTTGTTATTTTGAATACCTACCCCTATAATAACGGGCACCTGATGGTCGCACCCAAAAGGCACACGGGTCAGATTCAGGAACTGACCGACGATGAAATACTGTCTGTCTTTAAATTGGTTAAGATGAGTACAGATGTTATAAATGAGACTATGAGACCCGATGCATTTAATATAGGATTAAATCTTGGAAGGATTGCAGGTGCAGGTGTGGTGGATCACATCCACATACATATAGTTCCAAGATGGTTTGGAGATACTAATTTTATGCCCGTTATTTCAGACACCAAGGTCATATCCCAGGGTCTTAAAGAGACGTACAGGATTCTAAAAGAGGGATTCAGTAAGATAGGAAACGGATAACTCACTATGGAATGGGTTTCTAATCCATGCTTAGAGAGCAAGAGGAGGACTATCCTGCTTCTTTTATTTCTGGCTGCCCTGTTTGCCGCTCTATACATATGGTTTGAAATCTGGGGATTTATAATAGGGCTTCTGCTTGTGGGGAGTTCAGTTTATCCCTATTTTGCTTCTACCAAGTATGAGATGAGTGATGAACATATAGTCATCAAGGGTCTCTTTATGACCAGAAAGAAGAGTTGGAAAGAATTTAAGAGTTTTTACCCTGATAGAAACGGAGTGCTTCTTTCTCCGTTTCCGAGACCGACGAGATTAGAGAATTTTAGAGGGACTTATCTGAGGTTCGGGAAGAAAAGGCATGAGATAAGCGAGTATATAAGAGAGAGGTTAGAGAAAAGTGAAGATCGATTAACAAGCCCAATTGATTCACTCTGATTGATTGTTCGCCCTTCACTTTTCCCTCTTCCCTTTTCGCAAATTGCTCCATGCCTACCGCCTGCCTGAGGGTAGTCAGGGCAAGCAGATCTGTAATTGGGTTTTTGGCAATACTTTTCTAATCTGGGAGGTTCTATGATAAAGGTGATTGATCTTGCAGCAGAATACCAAAGGATAAGAGATGAGATTGACGAAGGCCTGCGTGAGCTAATAGAGGCGCAACATTTTACTGATGGTGGGCACATCAAGAGATTTGAGGAAGAATTTGCAGAATATCTTGGTGTAAAGTACTGTATAGGAGTATCATCTGGTTCGACGGCTCTTGATCTATCGATGATGGCACTTGGTATCGGCAAGGGGGATGAGGTTCTCCTGCCCAGTTTCACTTTCATCGCTACTGCTGAAGCTGCCTCACATGTTGGAGCCAGACCCGTTTTTGTGGACTCAGATTACCAGACACAGAATTTAGATGTAGAGATGATGAAGGGACTCCTCACAAAAAAGACAAAGGCTATTATACCTGTACACCTTTACGGCAATCCATGTGATATGGATGCGCTCATGGACTTTGCACGCTCCAACAATCTGATGGTGATAGAGGATGCTGCCCAATCCCAGGGGGCTTTGTACAAAGGCAAAAAGGTCTCTACCATCGGAGATACAGGTTGTTTCAGCTTTTATCCGGCGAAAAACCTTGGTGCATATGGTCATGCAGGAGCAGCAGTTACAGACGATGAGAGGATCGCAGAAAAGATAAGACTGCTTGCCAATCATGGTCGCTGGGCACACTATAACCATCAGATGGTCGGCTTCAATTATAGAATAGATTCTATTCAGGCAAAAGTGCTTAGTATAAAACTCAGGCATCTGGATGATTGGAACGAGAGAAGACGGAAGATGGCAAGACTGTACTCTGAGTCTCTAAAGGATCTCCCAATAGGTATACCAAAGGAAACCGAGACTCCTGTATACCACCTTTACGTTATAAGGATGGCTGAGAGAGAAAAATTAGTCCAGTGGCTTAAAGAGAACGAGATAGAGACAAGGATCCACTATCCACTCCCACTCCACTTACAACCCGCTTACAGACATCTTGGCTATAAAGAGGGGGATTTACCTGTCTGTGAGCGACTTTCTAAAGAGGTAGTATCACTTCCTCTGTATCCATATATCGAAGAGGAGAAGGTCAGATTTGTGATAGAGAAGGTCAGGGAGTTTTTCTCTTAAATACTATTTGTGTAAGATCTGACAAAATATGGACGTATGGTGCTGTTTCTTTACTGATATTGAGGAGAGTGGAATCAAAGAGCCCTAAGCAGGATAGATGTATTGTGTCCGCCGAAACCGAATGAGTTTGACAGAGCCGTCTGGATTTTGAGTTTGCGCGACTTATTTGGTACATAGTCAAGATCGCATTCTGGATCAGGGTTTTCAAGATTTATAGTAGGATGTACGATTCCGTCTCTGATTGATAAAGCCGTTGCTATAAGCTCGCATGCGCCCGCTGCACCGAGGAGATGACCTATCATCGATTTTGTAGACGATGTTGGAATTCTTCTGGCGTTCTTCTCTCCCAAAGCGAGCTTGATTGCCAGGGTCTCAATCTTGTCGTTCAGAGGAGTAGAGGTACCGTGGGCGTTTATGTAATCGATAGTCTTGATACCCGCCTCTCCCATAGCCAGCTTCATTACATTAGCGCACTCTTTTCCGCTCGGATCCGGAGCAGTTATATGATAGGCATCACAGTTCATACCGAAACCTGCTATCTCACAGTAAGGGGTTTTTCCCCTCTTTTTTGCATGTTCATACTCCTCTAATACGAGAATTCCTGCTCCCTCCCCGATGACAAAACCATCTCTTTCTTTATCGAATGGTCTCGAAGCCCTTTCTGGCTCATCGTTCCTTGTAGATATAGCTTTCATATTAGAAAAACCAGCAACAGATGTGGCGGTAACAGCCGCTTCCGAACCTCCTGTAAGCATAACATCAGTAGTCCCGTCCTTTATAGTCCTGTATGCCTCGCCAATGGCATGTCCAGAAGTGGCGCAGGCTGACGTAACAGAGAAATTCGGACCCTTGAAACAAAATTCTATTGCGACTTCAGCGGATGCAGAGTTTATTATCATCATTGGAATGAAAAAGGGACTCACAAATCGAGGAGAGGTCTTCAGTAGTTTTCGGTATTGTTCCTCGAATGTTCCCAATCCACCAATTCCAGAACCTATTATGACACCGCATCTCCTGGAATCTTCATTTTTGAAATCTATTTCCGCGTCGGCAAATGCCTCTCTCGCCGCATATATAGAGAACTGAGCAAATCTGTCGAGCTTTCTTGCCTTTTTTGGAGTGAGGTGTTCTCCTGGCGAAAAGTCCTTAACCTCGGCTGCGATTCTAACTGAAAATTCTGATGCATCGAACAGAGTAATATGCGATACTCCGCTCTTGCCGGCTAGGAGAGCCTTCCAGAAATCCTCTCTGGTAAGCCCGATGGGCGTTATAGCACCAATACCTGTTATAACTACTCGTCTCATCCTTTCTCCAGAAAAGTCGGATTTGAAGGGAGTCAATGTTATTTACAAGCAAGCAATATGCTTACTTCACCTTTTTCTCGAGGTACTCTAATGCCTTGCCAACCGTAGTAAGTTTTTCTGCTTCTTCATTGGGTATCTCTATATCGAACTTCTCTTCGAGTGCCATAATCAACTCAACCGTATCAAGGGAGTCTGCCCCGAGGTCATCAATGAAACTTGCATCATCTGTTATCTGCTTTTCATCGACTCCAAGTTTCTCGATTATAATCTGTTTAACATCGTCTCTGATCGCCATATTTCCTCCCTTTTTTGTAATAAGTAATGTCAAAAATTTAACCACAGAGAACACAGAGAATATTCAGTATTAAGGAATTACAGAAGATTTTTCTCCCTCCCCTCTGTGACCTCTTACCCGCCTGCCGTCAGGCAGGTAAGACCAATCTTTTTATCCTGTCTTTCAACCACAGATTCACCCTGTTAAATAGATACAAGATTAAGTATAAGTAATCACTCCAGGTACTTTATTTAACAGGGAAACAGCAGAAGGCACAGAGCATTTTTGAATTTTGATTCCTGACTGCCCTGACTGCTGTCAGACAGGCGTCAGGCAAGTTGTAATTTTAATGTTTAATTTTTCATATTTAATATTATCTCTGTGACCTCCGTGGTTTGTCATATTCTTTCATACTCTATTTGACACTACCTTGTTGTAACAGATTTCAACCAAGATAAATTCTACTGCCGAACCCTCCCTCTTCTTTTCCCGGGTCCCTGGTCTTATTAATTTAATCGTGATTATAGCATAATTTTTTATAAAAGTCAAGTCTTATTAACAAAAAATTATCTTCGAATCATTATAAGTTTTCCGATTATTTCAAAGTCTACACCACTGCATCTGTAAAAGTATATGCCGCCGGGTTGATAATTGCCATCCGTGCCCCTGCCATCCCATACTACTTTTCCGCCGTTAGTACTATAATCTCTCACCAATCTCCCAGAAATATCATATATAGACAGTTTCAGAGGATTTTCGAATATAGGTATATGGAAGCTCACTCCACTTTTCTGAGAGAAGGGATTGGGAACCACCCTGATCTTTGGTTTATCGTGTGCAATACTAACAGAAGTCGGTTCTGAGAATAATAACAGAGCCCATTGATTTACCTGCCCTGTATCCTCCCCTGCCATGTCCATAACCGTCAGTGTCCAGTAGCCATTGCTTGTCTCTCCATTGAAGTCGCCAAGGGAACCAGGACCATCGGCAGGATTATTCAGATCAAACCAGAATGGAAATTCTCTCCCGGTCCTGTTGTGGAGTGTAACACTGGTCTGGTTTGGTGAGGTCAGTACAATGACGAGATCTCTCTCATATGTGTGGGTAATGTCGAGGTATACATTTGCATCGCTTATTGTTATATCCTCTTCGATGAATAAGGTATCCCTCACAGTATCGCAATCTGGTATATTGAATGGTTCGTTACGTAAATAAAAGTGACTCTCGTAGGAGGATAGAAATACATCAAGTGTGGTGGTATCCTCTATTTGGATATCCTCCATAACCTTAGGTCTGTATCCATTTGCAGTAAAGGCAACGTCATACGTCCCCTGATATGGGTTCAGACACCAAAAGCCGAATGTGTCTGAATGAACAGGGTCAACAGGCGAATCTATTACCCTT
>CAZRTU010000039.1:0-9714 GCA_964603075.1 uncultured bacterium | reverse complement strand
GTGGTCTGCCATTGAACTTTTTATCGATTGTATCACATTTAGAGTAATTTTTTTGAGCTCTGCAAGATTGTGGGTATTATCGATAATGAAGTCTGATTTCGAGATCTTCACCTCATCAGGCAGCTGTACAGAGAGTATCTTTATAATAAAATCTTCTGTTTTATCAGTCTTTAAAGCCCTCTCTATGCATAATTTTTCTGTACATCTTACCAGCACTATATAGTCAAAGAGACCCTCAATACCCCACTCAAATATAAGTGCACAGTCCACTGCAAGGTTTGCGGTTTTACCCTTCTTTTTTATCATCTTTTTTAGATACCTTATGAGTGGGGGATGGATAATGGAATTATATTTATCGAATCTATCCTTGCTGGCAAGGACTATTTTGCCCAGAACACTTCTGTCTATCTCATCTCGGACGAAGGGTTCGTTACCAAAGGTATCTCTTATCTTCCTTTTTATCTCCTCTCTCAGAAGCAGGCTATGTGCAAGTCTATCTACCTCGATCAGGGTGAATCCATTTTTTTTGAATATGCTTGTTACCCCGCTTTTACCACTTCCTATTCTTCCGGTTATTCCAACAACCATATGGAAAGATTAGATATCAAAAATCAAATTTGGGCATGATTTTCTTCCTGGTAATCAAATTTCTCCATCTCTCCCCAATTTTTCCCTACTTTCAAATCACATATTACGGGTACGCTAAGGCTGATTGCACCCTCCATCTCTCTCTTTACAATTTCTGCAACCTTTGATAGTTCTTGCCGGGGGGTCTCAATAACGAGCTCGTCATGAACCTGAATAATTAACCTACTTTCCATATTTGAGAGTGCATCGTGTATATTGACCATCGCTATTTTTATCATATCTGCAGCGCTTCCCTGAACAGGTGCATTTATGGCAGCTCGAGCATCAGCTCCACCTACCCGTTCGAAATATCTCTTCCTGCCCAGGACTGTCCTTGTATAACCTATCTCAGTTGCATCTTTTACTGTATTTTCAACCCATTCTTTCACTTTTGGGTACGTCTTGAAATATGCCTTTATGAAATGATCAGCATCCTCGACAGGGATTCCGAGCCTTGAGGAGAGACCGTATGCACCCATACCATATATTATGCCAAAGTTTATCATCTTTGCAATACCACGTTCTTTAGGTCCAACAGATTCCTCCGGGACTCCTAATATTAGTGCTGCAGTGCGTATATGAATGTCCTCGCCCTTCGTAAATGCCTCTTTCAGATTGGAGTCTCCTGAGAGCGAAGCTACTATTCTGAGTTCTATCTGCGAGTAGTCAGAGGATAAGAGCACCCAGTCTTTGGGAGGAACAAATCCCTTTCTGACTCCGGGAGGGATATTCTGCAGGTTTGGGCCGATAGATGAGAGCCGCCCTGTAGAAGTAGTGTTCTGACACCATTGTGTCCTTACTCTCCCATCACGGTCGATGAGATTTGGTATAGCGTCTATATATGTCGACCTTACCTTCTCTATCTCTCTATACTTGAGAAGAAGTTCGACCAACTCATGGTGAGGGGCAAGTTTCATGAGGACTTCATGGTCTGTTGATACGCCGGTCTTTGTCCTTTTTACCACGGGTAATCCCAACATTTCAAATAGGACATATGAAAGCTGCTTGGGCGAGTTTATGTTGAATGTTATACCTGCGGCTTTGTATATAGCCTTTTCCTTGCCCCGTAGTTCTTCTTTCAACCTCTTGCTCTCGCTATCGAAGAACTCCTTATCGATAAGCACCCCTCTCTCTTCCATCTTTGCAAGTACATAGGTGAGAGGAAATTCCACCTCATTGTATATTTTTTCAAGGTCTCTCTTTTTGAGTTCATCGCTTAATATGGAATATATCTTAAGGAAGATTTTGGCACGCAGGCTTGCACACCCTGCTATTACAGCCTTTGTAGATTTTTTCGATGGGTAAGGTAGGGGTTCAGAAAGGTATCTGAGAAAAGCCTTAGGAAGTGAATAGCTCCCCAGTGAGGGTTCAATGAGATAAGCCGCAGTTGCGACGTCGAAGGTTTTTTTGTCTCTTTCTAAAGAAGATAACCTGAATAATTCTTTTGAGCTATCTGTTACTACGTTCTCAGAGCGGTTGATAAGACTCCTTATCTTCTCTAAATTGTCCATACCTGTTACGGTCGTGTAACTATCTGTGGAGAATGCGATGACCCTCTCGAGTATAGAGATGCCCAAAAACTCGATAGTTCCTTCAGGAATTTCCTCTATCTTCGGCATTTCTGTATATTTCTGAGTTGATATCCCCAATTTTTCTATTATTGAGAAAAATTCGAGTCTTGTCAGGAGTCTCAATAAATCACCCTTCTGAATCTTTTGTAATTTCAGAGACTCGATTTCAACGGGTAGATCTTCGCTTATCTCAAGCCTTGCAAGGTCTCTGGATAGATAGGCTTTCTTCCTATCCTGGGTGAGGAGTCTTTTGATCTTTTCACTCTCTATTTTCTCGATGTTGGCATATATGCCGTCAAGTGAAGAGAACCTTTCCAGGAGTGATGCCGCAGTCTTGGGGCCGATTCCCTTTACACCAGGTATATTGTCTATGGAATCACCGGTAAGCGCAAGAAAATCGACAACGTGTTCGGGGGATACTCCAATCCGTTCCTTTGCTGTAGTTCTGTCGTATATCTTGGAGTCTCTGGGGTTCAGAATATTCACATTTCCATCCAGTAATTGCACGAAGTCCTTGTCACCCGAGAATATAGTAACCTCAAGGCCCTCTTTGGTTGCCCTCTTGGTGAGGGTTCCTATTATGTCATCCGCCTCTAAGCCAGATTCTTCGTAATAGGTAATTCCAAATGATTGGAGTATCTCTTTGATGATGGGGATCTGTTGACCCAGCTCTTTAGGCATTTTGGGTCTTTGTGCCTTGTACTCTTCGTATTTTTCGTGTCTGTGTGTGGGTCCTGAAGCATCAAACGCAACGAGTATATATTCTGGCTTCTGTTCGGATAAAAGCTTAATAATCGAGTTTATGAATGCATATACCGCACTGGTATTTTCCCCCCTTGAGTTCCTCAAAGGGTTTCTTATAAATGCAAAGTGTCCTCTATAGGCTAATGACGAACCATCAACCAGGAATAATCTCATCTAATCGACTCCCCTAAGTTTTATGCCATTGATACTCGATAGATAGGCAAGAACACCCATCCCCTTTATCATTCTAAAACGTCTGTTTGTGTAATTTACTCCACAGGAAGGACTGCCTTCCTTAAATATCGCCTCTTCGACACCAATCGCTTTGGCAATCTCCAGAGCTGCATAGGCGCCTCTCAAAAAATTTTCTGTGACATCTTCACCTTCAGAGTTTAGGATCTTTGAGATTCCTCTAACTACATCACATCCTTCTCCCTCTTCGATGGTGGCTGCAGGTCGTGGCGTGGGAAGACCGCCTATCTGCTCAGGACATATGGGTATTGCAAGTCCCTTCTGCACAAGTTCAAGTAGATCTGAATGGTTTATCCTTTCGAGGTCGTATCTTGTAGGTAGACCCACAAGGCAGGCACTTATTATGATCATATTTTGGTGTTAACCTTGGAGGAAAACAATTCTATAAATTATACCACATCTTTAATGCCCTGTCAAGATTTTTATAAGTCTCACAGAGATAGATAATTCGTCTTTGCCTTTTTCTTTATTTTTGTGAGTATATGGGAACAGGCTGATTTAGGCAGGTAGTTACTCTTGGAGGTTTAGAGGGACATCTGGTTTCTGAGTTCCTCGATCTCATCTTTCAATGTGGTTTCAGGATATTTATCAAGGATTCCATTTAGGTAAAACAGAGCAGCTTCTGGTTTGTCTACCTTATTGTAAAGCCTGGCAGTTTCAAGTTCCTTTCGCACAAGTTTGTCTATACACTTAATTCTCATTCTCCGAGCTTCCTGGGCGAGCTCTGTATCAGCATACCTTGCTATGAAATTATCAAGGGCATTTAAGGCTACCCGTGTATATGTCTGATCAAGCGGATAGGGAGGCGAGAGTTTATAGTATGTAATTGCTAATGAATAACTGGCTTTTATAGTGAATCTCGAATTCGGGAAGTTTCTGAGGAGAAATTCGTATTCCAACTCAGCCTGTTCATAATCTCCCTTTGCAAGATAGGTATCAGCCAACCAGAATTGCGCATCTTCAAGTAGCCTACTTCCGGGATATTTGTATATAACATTCTTGAATCTCTCGATAGCCTCGTCGTATTTTCCGCTCTCATAGAGCTCTTTTCCAAGATTGAACTCCTCCTCGGCTGAGTGGACGTCAACCTGTTTGTTGGCAGCACAAGAAAGTAGTATAACACCAATAGATATGGTTAACAATCTATTCATAGTCGGGTTTTAAGAGATGAGGATTATACATCAGATTATACAGATTGTCAAGTGAAAATTATCCACCTCTGAACATTTTCTCTAAAAAACCCGTGTCAATCTCTCCCTTCTTAAAACTCTCATTCCCCATAATCGCTATATGCAGAGGAACAGTGGTCTTTATCCCCTCAACCATGAACTCGTCGAGTACCCGTGTCATTCTTGAGATTGCCTCATCACGCGTCTTGCCTTTAGTAATTATCTTTGCAATAAGTGAATCATATTGAGTCGGTATCTTATAGCCTCCATAAATATGTGTCTCTATACGAACACCCGGTCCACCGGGAATATAGAGCGCCGTTATCTCTCCTGGTGTGGAGACGAAATTATTCTCTGGGTCTTCAGCATTTATTCTGCATTCGATGGCATGCCCGTCGAATCTCACATCGTCCTGGGAAAAAGAGAGCACCTCTCCTTCTGCAACCTTTATCTGCTCTTTGACTATATCAATTTGGGTAACTTCTTCTGTCACAGGATGCTCAACCTGTACACGGGTGTTAGCCTCCATGAAATAGAAATTTCTATCCTCATCCAGGAGAAATTCGATTGTCCCTGCATTTGTGTACCCTATGTATTCGGCAAATCTCTTCGCTGAACCTCCCATCTCCTTTCTAAGATTCTCATCGACTATGGGAGAAGGGGCTTCCTCTATAAGCTTCTGATGACGGCGCTGAATCGAACACTCCCTTTCTCCCAGGCAGGCTATATTTTCATGCTCGTCACCTATAATCTGGATCTCAATATGTCTCGGATTCTCTATATATTTTTCTATATATATATCACCACTACCAAACGCAGTCTCGGCTTCGGAAGATGTTATGTTTATGAACTTCTCAAGCTCGGCCTCCGAGTGGGCTATCTTCATACCTCTACCGCCACCCCCAAAAGCAGCCTTCATCATTACAGGGTATCCTATGGACTCTGATATTTTCTTGGCTGTATCAATGTCTGTGACAGCTTGATTGCTTCCGGGAATCACTGGAACTCCCGCCTGTTTGGCTAACTCCTTTGCCTCGCTCTTGTGCCCCATCTTTTTAATTATAGAAGGTCTGGGACCTATGAACTTAAACCCATTTTCCTCACAAATCTCTGCAAATCTGGGGTTCTCTGCAAGAAAGCCATAGCCTGGGTGGACTGCATCCACTCCTGATATCTCGCAGGCACTTATTATCCTTGGTATCGAAAGATAGCTATCCCTGGGGCTTGCAGGGCCTATGCATATTGCCTCATCTGCCATTAGCACATGTATGGAGGATTCATCTACATCAGAGTGTATGGCAACCGTCTTGATTCCCAGCTCCTTACATGCACGCTCGATACGCAGTGCGATCTCACCACGGTTGGCAATGAGGATTTTTTTGAATCCCATAAGCCCTCCCAATGTTTCTCAAAATTTAACCACAGACCTGCCTACCCTCAGGCAGGGATTGACGCAGATTAAAATACCACAGATTACACAGATTAGAACCGACGATTACACAGATAGATTATTCGAATAACTAATGACCCAATAACTTAATAACTCTGTGACATAAAGACCCAATGAATCACACTATACACTAAGGACTATGCAGTAAGCACTATGCACTATACACTATGGACTAAGCACTAAGTACTACAAGTAAAAAGGATAAAAATTAAATGAAAAAAATCAACAAACCGTGTAAACTCAATAAACCAAGCAAAACCCATGACTATAAGGTAGTGCTTAGTTCTTACTGCTTAGTGCATAGTTTATAATCGACTCAATCAACTGTGTAAATACAACAAACCGAGCAAACTGAGTAAACACTATAACTGTTTATATTATTTCACGAAAATGAACGAAAATCAAGAAAAATTACCAATCAGTCTACAGAAATCCATTTCGGCGAATCCAGGGAACTGGTTTTCCTCCCGTAATATCTTCCGTTAATCGTAATAAATTCGAGAAAGGTCTTGCCCCTGATACCGATTTTTCTGAGTTCTCCTGGCAAGGTGAATCTGCCGTACTGTCTTGCCTTTAATATCCTTTTTGCGGTTACAATGCCTATCCCGGGTACACTGATTAATTCTTCAAAAGGAGATTTGTTTATCTCTACTGGAAAGAGCTCGGGATGAGTCTGTGCCCAGTTCAATTTGGGATCTGTGTCAGGTAGAGTTCCTGTGGGAACGATGTCTTGAGGTTCAAAGTTATATCTTCTAATGAGAAAATCTGCCTGATAGAGCCTTCTTATCCTGCTTGGAGGACAGTGAGGTTTGGAGTCCATTGGTGTATCAGGTTGTGGAGAGAAGCCACTGTAGTATACCCTTGTAAGTCCAAACTCACCGTAGAGTTTTTTTGTGAGTCTGAGAAGGCAGAGGTCGCTCTCCCCTGCTGCACCGACAACAAACTGTGTGGTAATACTGAAACCCGACTGTTTTTCCTTCTTTCGTGTTTTAGTGATCGCCCTGAGTGTAGATAAAAGCATTAGGTACCTTTTCTCTCTGGATAGCCTTTTTAGATAATTGTCCCCCGGTGCCTCGAGATTTACAGAGATGCGATCTGAGTAAGGAGCTGCCTCTTCTATAAGCTCGGGACTCGCACCGGGAAGTATCTTTGTGTGTATGTAATCAGTGTATCCATATCTTTCACGCAGTAATTTGATGGCCTCTATAATCCTTTCCTGAGTTATATCAGGGCTCTTGTATATCCCCGAGGATAAAAAAAGTCCCTTTACAATGCCTGATTTATAATAATTCATAAATGTCAGGGCAAGCTCCTTTGGGGAGAAAGTGTAGTGTGCATTATTCCTGTTTTTTCTGTTGATGCAGTAGAGGCAGTTATTCTCGCATAGATTTGTCAGCAAAACCTTGAATAGATTTCTTTGTCCACCCTCCCCTCTTGAAGGATATATGAATGGAGAGCTGCCCTCATGGGAGATACAGCCAGAAGAGTCGAAACGTGCATCTCTCCCCAGTATCTGTTTTCTCTGTTCGATTGTATTTGTAGGGAAAATCATAAGGGAGACAAAAACGAGTCGCAACTAACGCACCACACACCCATTACTTACTTCGCGATCGGGGGTTATCAGAACTGGTCTACCTTTCTCGTCTGCGGCAAGTAGCATGCCTTTTGACTCTATGCCCTTTATCTTCTTTGGCTCGAGATTTGTTAGTACAACTATCTTTTTTGAAATCAGCTCTTCGGGTTTGTAGACATGGGCTATACCTGCTACAAGCTGCCTCATATCTCCCCCAACGTCCACTGTTAGTTTTAAGAGCTTATCGGTTCCTTCAACTCTTTCAGCACTCTTAACCTCACCTATCCGCAGGTCGAGTGCCTCGAACTCACTGAATTTTACTGTATTACCCATCATTTTTCTCCTTTCAAGAGTGACCTTCTCAATTGAGACAGGTTTAAATAATATCTCCGTCTTTCCGAGCATGGAACCGGGATTTACTATCGGCTTACAGAGGTCTTCCCAGCCACGATTCCGTATCCCGAGAAAGTCTCTTATCTTTTCTGCAGTGAAGGGGATGACTGGCTCCGACAACAATCCAAGGTTTGCAATGAGCGAAGTCATAACCCACATAACAGTAGAAAGTCTATCTCTATCTGTCTTATTCAGTTCCCAGGGTTTAGAATAATCGAAATATCTATTACCCTCTCTCGCGAGTTCCATAAATTTCTCAGTGGCACGCTTAGGGCTGAAGCTCTCATAAGCCTCTTCAACTTCTCCTGCCAGCTCCTCTATTTTTTTGAGTAATTTAGTGTCTGTGGACTCGAGTCTCCCTTTGTTGGGGATTCTTCTTCCCATATACTTATCTATGAACTGCAGAGTGCGATTTACAAGATTGCCAAATGTGGCAACCAATTCGTTGTTATTTCTGAGTCTGTAGTCATCCCATGAGAAATCGGAGTCTGAACGTTCAGGCGCATTTGACATGAGTGCATATCTAAGAGAGTCCGGGTCAAATTCCTTGAGCCACGAAGACAGCCATATTGCATAGTTCTTTGAGGTCGACATCTGTTTCTTCTCCATTGTGAGAAACTCATTTGCGGGTATCTCTGCAGGGAGGATGAAATCTCCGTGAGCCATCAGCGTAGCAGGCCACATTATGGCATGGAATACTATATTGTCTTTGCCTATGAAGTGTATCAGTCTCGTTTCTTCAGACATCCACCAGTCTTTCCACCCTTCCGGGTCTCCAGTCTCTGCCGACCATTCGATGGTTGAAGATATATACCCTATTGGTGCATCAAACCAGACATACAAGACCTTTCCCTCTGCTTCCTTTAGCGGAACAGGCACGCCCCACGAGAGATCTCTCGTTATCGGTCTTGGCTTCAATCCCTCCCTTAACCAACCCAGTGCGAATTCTCTGACATTATCTTTCCAGTTCATCTTTGAAATCAGCCACTCCATCAGCCTTTCCTGTAACATCTCGAGTTTAAAAAACCAGTGCTCTGTCTCTTTGAGGATCGGTTTTGATCCACACAGTTTGCATACGGGTTCCTTGAGCAATGTTGGTTCAAGCCATCTACCGCATATATCACACTGGTCACCTCTCGCGCTAGGACTGGAACAGTAGGGGCATGTTCCCTCTATATATCTATCTGGAAGAAATCTATTGCAATTTGGGCAGAAGAAATGGGTATTGCTTTTTCGTTCAATATATCCTTTTTCATAAGCCTTTAGAAAAAAGTCCTGCGAGATTTTATAATGGACATCCGAACTTGTCCTGCCGAAATGTTCGTACATTACCCCAATACTGGTGAGTTCCTTGGTTATCTCTTTATGGTAGTAAGTTGCTACCTCTAAAGGGCTTTTTTTGAGAGAGTCAGCCTTAAGTGTTATGGGTACACCGTTTTCGTCTGTACCGCCTATGTGTATGCAATTCTTATTCCTCAGCTTTTGGTATCTAACATAGACATCTGCCGGGATGTAACATCCTGCAAGGTGTCCCAGATGGAGTGGACCGTTAGCGTACGGCAAGGCTGTTGTGACCAATATTTTTTTCATCGTCTATATCCTCGGGAAAAGGCGGCTTTTTAATATCAACATCGGGGGGGCGGATGCAGGCTTTACATCATTAAGGGTAGTCTGAATCTTTTTGCCGTCCGCCAATCTAATGGTCAACATCTCTGTAAGAAAGTTTCGATCGATTATGTTACCCTTTCCCTTTTCAGTTTCTACCAGGGAGCCAACAGGTGGAAATAAATTTCCCTGGTCTTTATAAAAACCCTCCTCATATTTCAGACAGCACATCAATTTTCCACATAGACCAGTAGCCTTATCTGTACCACACGCAATATCTTGTAATCTTAGTAGTGTTGTGGCTATAGATTCAAAGTTATTGAGGTATCT
>CAZRTU010000038.1:0-9720 GCA_964603075.1 uncultured bacterium | reverse complement strand
TGGGGAATTTAATAAACAATATTGGCAAATTTCAAAAGATTGTATCAACTGACTTGTTCATCTCGTAACTTTGGGACATTCCCTAAAATTTATTTCCGTTTTACTCATAAAAGCTTGTCAAAGGTATCTTAGAGATTTATAGAAAGACCTCACTATAAATTTCTTGACTTTTCTACCTTTTTGTGTTATAATCTATCCGCTATCACTACAAACCCTTTTTATTATTGCTTTGACAGCAGTTGTGTTTCACGTGAAACATTAACGGGATTCACGGAATCTAAGGGTAGAGAATGGTATAGTTGACCATAAACCCGGCGGATTACAAAACTCAAAGGAGTGATCAATCGTCCCTTTGGTCGTACAGACTTTCCCTTTTTCGGGAAAACAAAAAGAGGTGGATGTAGACAGATTAAAAGAGGTCGCGAGGTTGGTCAGGGGAGACGTAATCGAGATGCTTGCAAGGGCAGGCTCGGGTCACCCAGGGGGGTCACTCTCTGTGGTCGAGGTCCTGATTACTCTCTACTACGAGATAATGCACCATGATCCCCGAAATCCCTTTGATGATGACAGGGATAGATTTGTCCTATCAAAGGGACACGCAGTTCCTTCCCTCTATGCCATACTGTCGAGACTCGGCTATTTTGAAAGAAAAGATCTGTGGAACTTAAGAAAATGCGGCTCGTGGGTCCAGGGACATCCCTTCGCAGTTGATTCTCCTGGTATCGATGCCACAAGCGGTTCGTTGGGACAGGGGCTCTCCTTTTCAAACGGCCTTGCCTTGCGGGCGAAGCTTGATAAAAAACAATACAGGGTTTACTGTGTGATCGGAGATGGCGAGACAAATGAGGGACAGATCTGGGAAGCTGCGATGACCTCTGCGAGATACAATCTGGACAATCTATGCTGTGTACTCGACTTTAACCAACTCCAGATCGATGGGGAAGTCAGGGAAATAAAGAACCCTCTGCCGTTCCCCGAGAAGTGGAAGGCGTTTGGCTGGAATGTTCTCGAAGCAGATGGGCATTCCTTTGAGGAACTCAAAGCGGCTTTCAATAAGGCAAAGGCACTAAAGGGCAAACCCACCATTATAATTGCCCACACCATAAAAGGTAAGGGTGTCTCTTTTATGGAGAGGAAATTAGAGTGGCATGGTAAGCCACCAAAAAGAGAGGAAGCAAACAAAGCATTGCGAGAGTTGGGTTTTACTAAGGGAATAGAGTGCGAATAACCTATATATTCCATAGCTGCTTTGTGATAGAAGACGAAAGTTTCGTTCTGGTATTTGATTATCCTGACTTTGATGTCCTTTCCCATGTCGGGCTTTTCTCCCAAGAGATCGAGATAAGACCATATCTGGCTCCCAAAAAAAAGGTGTTCTTCTTCTCGTCGCACTCACATCCGGATCACTTCAATCCAAAGGTCTTAACGTTAGTGAAAGAACTACCAGATTCACGTTTCATATTTTCATACGAAGTGCTCAATATCTTCCCAGACTTCAGTCGTGACATGGAAGATAGGTGCAGTGCCTTAATGCCTGCTGACAGTATTGCCATAGATGAGACAAAAATCCATGCCTTACCCTCTACCGACATAGGGGTCTCATTCTTTATAGAACACAACGGTACGAACATATTCTTTCCCGGCGACCTTGCACTCTGGCTATGGGAAGACCTGAAAGAGCAGACCAGAGACTATATAGAAAAGACCTTCAAAGACACCATAATGGATGTGAAGGAGAGAAAACCCGATATACTCTTTGTGGTGGTCGAGCCGAATCTAAAGGATCTCGGCTGGGGTGGTGCGGTCTATGCAGTAAAGAATTTGATGCCTTCGCTTATAGTGCCGATACACCTCGGCAGGCAATATTCTGTGATATATGAATTCAAAAAAACTCTCCCTGAAGGTAGCGAGGTATTCAGTTACAGGAGGGCTGGAGACTACTACGATTGGGAGAAACAACAAGACCCAAGACAATAGACCGCAGACGACGGACCAAAGTCTAAGGAAAAAGGATAAGGTAAAAGGGAAATTCTTTAGTTTCTCATATCTGCCTGCCGGTAGGCGGGACAGGCAAGTCTCGTCCGGTCCCTATTAAAAATAAAAATTGACAGGGACTTTAAAGAGACTCTAAAGAGACAAATGATTAAAGTCTTTGAGCCAGTGGGTTATTGAGTTGGTAGGGCTGTTTTGTCATGTGTCTTATGTCTTTTATATTATGGATAAATTTGCATCTCTTAGAAAGGCATACGGTGAGACACTGGTCGAGTTGGGAAAGAGACACAATGACATAGTTGTCCTCGATGCCGATCTTGCATATTCAACCAAGACAATATTCTTTAAGAAGGAGTTCCCGGAAAGATTCTTTGACATCGGAATATCCGAGGCAGATATGATGGGTACAGCCGCCGGACTCGCTTCTTCTGGAAAGGTCGTTTTCGCCTCTACTTTTGCTCTATTCGCAGCAGGAAGGGCATGGGAGCAGATAAGAAGTGCAATCTGCTATCCAGATCTCTCCGTAAAAATAGTGTCCACCCATGGCGGCATATCCGTAGGGGCAGACGGGGTGTCACATCAGGCAGCCGAGGACCTGGCAATAATGAGAGTTATACCCAATATAAGGGTGATAGTGCCCTGCGATGCCTCGCAGACGAGATTCTTTATAAATATGGCATACAAGACTCCGGGACCATTCTACATAAGACTCACAAGACCTGATCTGCCTGTCATATACAAGCAAGATCACGATTTCAACCTCTATAGGGCAAGTATACTTAAAGACGGCAAAGACGGGGCAATTATCGCGTGCGGGATAATGGTGCACCCATCCATTAGGGTTGCCGAGAGATTAGAGAAAGAGGGCATTGGTATAAGAGTATTGGATATGGCTTGCATAAAACCCATTGACGCTAAGGCAGTCCTTAAATGTGCAAAGACGGGATGCGTCGTAACCTGTGAAGATCATTCAATCATAGGAGGTTTGGGTGACGCAGTGGGCGAGGTTATTCTATCAAACCACCCGTGTCTTATGTCAAAGATTGGACTCAGGAATTGCTTCGCAGAGTCAGGAACTTGGGATGATCTTAAAGAGAAATACGGACTCAATGAAGAAAGGATATATAACGAGGTTAAGAGATTACTCTCTCTAAAGAGGTGATATCTGTGGAGTATTCGTTACCCCTTCCTTGAATTTCAAAACTATCTAAAAAATTTGGTCAGAACATCGGGTAGTTCTCTAAAATCTTCTATAGACACTTTTGCAGCCTCACTCACTTCTTCTGTTCTGGGTTCAAAAGCCACCCCAAGACCCACCGATCTCAAGACAGAGATATCGTTTTCATTATCTCCAACCGCACAGACCTCATCAAGGTTTATTTGGAGTCTCTCTACCTCCTCTCTAAGTATCTTGAGTTTATGCTGTAAAGGCACCCTGCAGATTGCCTTGCCTGTGAACAAGCCGTCACTCCTCAACAATCTGTTAGATAAACATAACTCTATACCAAGTTCATCTCTCACCCTGTCTGCCACAATGTCGACGCCGCTTGAGAGTATCATGGTCTTGTATCTATGGGTAAGAATTGGCATAACCTCCCAAACACCCCTGCTGTATGGGGGTGGAAATATCTTCTTCTCTATCTCTTGTACTGAAGTACCTCTTAGAAGCTCTGCATTTGCCCTGACCCAATCTTCGTAGAGGTCCAGCCTGCTTAGATAGTATGCGGTGAGCTCATCGAACTCACTCTTAAGACCCGCTGCGTACCCGACCGCATCCCAGGAACCGTACCAGATGGAATTCTCGTATTTCACAAGTGTCCCGTCCAGATCAAATACTATCAGCTTTATGCCCATAGAATAACCTTATTTACTAAAAAATCACCAAACTCAGAAATATCCACTATATCCAAGGTCGATAGCCCTTCCCATACTCTCTCCTGTTATATCTCTGAAAGAGAACTGAATAAGTATGCCCTCGAAATAGGTCCTTAAACCCAATGCGAGGAACTGGCTCTCATCAGCCTCCGGGTATAGTGAGTAATCACCCACTATGGCAAATGTCTGAGATAAGTTCACGATCACTCCACCAAAGAAGCCCATCATCTCCTCTGCAGTGTTATAGTTTATACCAGCTCCACCCTTCAATAATCCCATCTCCTTACCGCAAAGTGAATAAAAGCCCTTCGAAAAGACCCTAAAGACATCACCGTCCCAATCGTATCCCTGACTATCATAGCCGATAATTATGTGGGGTAAAACCTCGGATCCCTCCAAAACCATCACTCTGAACTCAACACCTACATTGGGATAGAAGAGGGGATCTTCATAACCGAGTATCTTCTCGCCTCCATATGAAACTCCTATGGATACCCCACTGAAAGGAACGCTTGATAGCCTTGCTATCATTGTACCCTCTGGACCGAGTCTGAGGCTAATATTGTAATCACCCTGGAAAAGCGAGGTCGGGCTGGGCGAATCTATAAAAAATTGCGCACCCGCTGGCATATAAAGGAGGATGGAGATAATTAGGATACTCATGGGTCTATATCTCATCATCTCCTCCAGGTTTTAAGAAGAAAAAAAGTTTCCAATTCAATCGAGATTTATTGCCCTAAAACCCATCAAAAGAGGGGAAAGATTGCTTCATTCCTTATCGTCCGCTCTACTCTCCCTGTTAACAGTCTGATTGTCAATCTTGTCCGAGACCTGTGGGTAAGAGACTCTTGGATGAAATACTCCCAGGAGTATGGGATAGAATGCATCCTTTATCTTTTTAATATCCTTTCTTGTAAGATCGCAGTTGTCCAGTTCGCCTTCCTCTACCCGCTTATCTATTATCTCATCTATCTTCTCTTTGATTCTGGTGGAGCTCGGCTTCTCAAGGCTCCTTACAGATGCTTCAACCGCATCCGCAAGCATAACCAGGGCAGCCTCCTTTGATGTGGGAGAGGGCCCTTCGTATCTGAAATCCCCCTCGTTTACCTCTGGGTCTTCTTCTTTCGCTTTATAATACAGAGACTCCATCAGGGTCTTTCCATGATGTTCCCTTATTATATCTATTATCTCTTCTGGAAGGCCCTCCTTCCTCGCCCTTTCGATTCCATCTTTTACATGCATGCGCAGTATACTCGCACTGACCTTTGGTCTCAGTACGTCGTGTGGATTGCCCAGCTCTTTCTGATTCTCTATATAATAAAGAGGGCTCTTCAGTTTTCCTATATCATGATAATATGCACTGGCTCGCGCCAGCAGGGAATTTACGGATATGCTGGTGGCTGCGCTCTCGACCAAAGAGGCTAACAATATAGAGTGATTGTATGTGCCGGGAGCCTGTATGGACAGCGCCTTTAGGAGCGGTCTGTTCAGGTCAGTGAGCTCAACCAGGGTCAGATCTGTCGTTATACGAAATCCTCGCTCGAATAGGGGTAACAGACCCAAAGCCAAGACCCCACTACTCACCCCGCCTATAGCGGCAATGCCAAGGGAATTAAGTACCAACGTATATCCTCCACCCTTATACATCTCAAAACCTGCTGTCACCACTATGGCTATAACTGTCAAAAATGGAATTGCCTTGGAAAAATCAGAGAATTTTCTAACCCTTCCCGCCACAAAGACAGATGCTATCGCCACTGGAAGGGGAAAATAAGCCTCTATACGTCCTAAACCTATAAACATGGCTAAGAGAAAGGAGAGAGGCACAGAACATGCCACAGCTGCTCTCTCTCCCATCAATATTACAAATAAGACACTTACCATAGCAACTGGAATGATATAGACAGAAAAATTGCTTCGAACCACAAGACTTGCCAGAGAGAGGATGAGTAGATATACTATTGCTATTAGCAATAATCTCTTTGTGTCGAAGAGAATGTTTCTGCTGACAAATAGTAAAAGCGCAATCAGAGCAAGTACGGAGAGTATAAAGAGAATATTTCTGCCAAATATTACTGTTGGTATCTTCTCTCCCCCGGTCTCTATAGCGAGCGATGACAACTTCTCAATCGCCTCTTTGGTAATTGGGTCATGTGCCCTAACGATCATCTCGCCCTTAAGAACTACGCCTTTGGTAGGTTTTACATCGTCTGCTGCCAGATGCCTTCTCTCCTCGGTCTCCTCTTTCATATAGACCAGATTGGGCTTCAACGCCCTGCCAACGACCTCCACAAGGGCTCTTACCTTCTCCTCATCCCCTCCAGACAGCTCCATACCCCTTTCTTTTACATACATAATGGCTGATTTTAAATCGAGAATTCCTGTCTTCTTATCCTGGCTCTCTCCTTTAAACACCAGGATCTCTCTCTTCGGGTCAACACCTATGGCGCCAAGATCCTCCACCAGTCCTCTGGCCATTATCTGAGCTATTATATCCCCTGCGAGCGTCCTAAGATCCGCCTTGCTTGCCTCAATTGTCTTCCTCATAAGTGAATCAACGCTTTCGTGAGTCTGGAAAAAGGCTTTAAGCCGTCTCTGGGTCTCATCTTCTGCAGTCCCGTCAAAACGGAATACGGGAGGAGTAGATTCCATGGTAAGGTTCCTTTCCTCCTCAAGTTCAGCAGCGCTCTTCCTTATAGCAAACGTATATGGTGCTATGTAGTCCTTTGATGCTATGCTGCCTTCTTTCAGCGCAGGAACCATATGGCTCCTCGCGGGGAATAGGAGGTTGAGTACTAATAGGACTATTATCACAATTGTGATCCTATGGACAAGCGGATTCTTTAGTAATCCTGTTATTGTCTCTCTCTTTATCGCTCTTCTCATAAGCCCTCACAATGTCTTTGACAAGTTTATGCCTGACTATGTCCTGCTCAGTTAAAATGCAGAAACCAATACCCTCAATACCCTTTAGAATCTCCATAATATGTAAGAGACCCGATGTCGAGGGACTTGGTAGGTCGATCTGGGTAATATCCCCTGTTATGACCGCTCTGGAGTCCGGCGCAAGTCTCGTAAGAAACATCTTCATCTGACCCTTTGTGGTATTCTGTGCCTCATCCAAGATAACAAATGAACTCTCAAGATTGCGGCCTCTCATATAGGCAAGCGGGGCTATCTCTATAACCATATTCTCTATCAATCTTACTATCCTTTCTCCATCCAGCATACTGTATAGGGCGTCATATAAAGGGCGTAGATAGGGATCTACCTTCTCTTTGAAATCACCCGGGAGAAATCCGAGTCTCTCCCCTGCCTCCACGGCGGGACGGGTGAGGATTATTCTCTCGACCTCCCCACCCTTGAGTGACTGAACTGCCCTCGCAACGGCAAGAAATGTCTTGCCCGTCCCTGCCGGCCCAACGCATACTACCACATCAAATCTCTCCATCGTTCTAATATAGCCCTCCTGTCCATTGGTCCTTGGTAGTATCTCGCCCTTCCTTCCAAATAGGCGAGTCATACCTTCCCCAGCTTTTCTCTGTCTCCTAAAACTCTCTACACTTATATCCCATATGTTGCTTCCAATAATGTCGTCGGTACCTATGAGATTCCCTCGACTTGTCTTCTCAACCAGCTTAACCAGCTTCTTCCTGGCAGAATCGACCGATCCCTTATCACCCTTGAGGACAACCCAGTTGCCCCTGATAAACATACGACAGCCAAAGGTCTGTTCCATCTTTTTTGTATTGATTCCCCTCTCACCCAACAGTAATCTTAAATCGACTCCCTTTACCGATACCCTCCTTGTCGCCATATAGTTTCCTCCTCCGGTATGCCTCATTGACACCTAAATTCTTTTGGTAAGACTATCTTTCTTTGTTTAAGTATTTGTATAATCTACACTTATGCCATATAGATATCTCCCGATCTGGTATATAAAATCCTCTAATTTAATCGCAACATCACCATGGAGGATCGGGGTTTTTTGACACGAATCCGTTCTTGGCGGGTATTTTTGTCTCTTCTCATAAATCTCCATCTATGCTGTCTTTTCGGCGAGTATAGATTTTAGGAAATCCAGACCCAAGGTGATTATCCTATTCTGTTACAATATTGACAAGTCTGTCCTGCACATACACAAATCTCTTCACTCCTTTTTTGATCCACTTCTCCACCGTATTTCTTGCTTGTCTCTCTATATCCTCCCGCGCCTTGCCCCTCTCCACCTCAAAAGTAGCCCTCAGTTTTCCATTGACCTGAACAGGTATGGTCAATTTCTCCTCCTTAAGGAGACTCTCATCGTACCCTGGCCACTCTTTATCTATTACACTACCATCTTTTCCAAGCCTGTGCCATAACTCCTCGCAGATATGCGGGGTAAACGGAGAAAGAATTAATAACAATTTCTCAGCAACATTTTTGTGGACGGCTTGGTCCATCTTGGCTTTAGATACCTCGTTCAGGAACTCCATAATAGAAGCTATTGCAGTATTAAATTTGAATGCCTCAATGTCACAGGTTACCTTTTTAATCGTCCTGTGGAGAGAGGAGAGGACACTCTCTCCAGTAGTCTTCCTGCCCGACTCCTGTTTGCTCAAGACGAATCTCCAAACCTTCCTCAGGAACCTCTCGTGTCCAATGATCCCTTTTATGCCCCATACAACTGGCTGATCAAAGGGCGCCATAAACAGCTCATATAATCTCAGGGCATCGGCACCATGCCTTTTAACTATCTCGTCAGGGATTATCACATTTCCCCGTGACTTTGACATCCTCTTCCCTGTCTGTGCGTGAACTACACCTTGATTTCTCAGTCTCGTGAAGGGCTCCACAAAATCTACAAGTCCGGCATCATACATTACCTTGGTCCAGAATCTGGCATAGAGAAGGTGCATTACTGCATGCTCAGCACCGCCGACATACAAATCAACAGGAAGCCAGTATTTTACATCACTATCATCAAAGGCACCATCTCTGTAATCCGGCGAGGCAAACCTCAAAAAATACCATGAGGAACATGCGAACCCTCCCATGGTGTCGCTCTCTCTTTTGGCTCTTCCTCCACATTCTGGACAGGTGGTGTTAATAAACTCTGGAATGTTTGCCAGAGGGGACTCACCTGTTCCGGATGGTCTGTACTCATCCACATCAGGCAGAAGTACGGGAATTTCTCTAACAGGTACCTCGCCACACCTCTCGCAATAAACAATCGGTATAGGTGCTCCCCAGTATCTCTGCCGTGATATAAGCCAGTCACGGAGTTTGTAGTACACTACCCTCTTTCCTATGCCAACCTTCTCAATATGGCTTACAATCCTCTCTCTTCCTTCCTCTGTTGTCAGTCCACTGTACTCTTCAGAATTTATCATCATACCCTCGCCTGTGTAGGCGAATTCTACTCTCTCGCCCTGTGGTTCCACTTTAGGGTCATAGATTACCTCTCTTATAGGGATACCATATCTCTGTGCAAACAGGAAATCTCTATCATCGTGTGCTGGCACAGCCATAATAGCTCCTGTGGCATAGGTCGATAATACATAATCAGCCAGATAAATAGGTATCTTCTCTCCGTTCAGCGGATTAATTGCGCTATTTCCTGTAAATACGCCCGCTGGTTTTGTGTCTATTGATAGACGCTCTACCTCGGTCTTCCTGTCAACCTCTCGCTTAAATTTTTCTACTTCTCCTCTCCTCTCTGGCTTCACTATCTCTTTAGCCATAGGGTGTTCTGGTGAGACCACAGCAAACGTCATTCCAAATATGGTGTCGGGTCTGGTAGTAAAGACCTTGAGTCTCTTTTTACTACCTACTATCGGCATGTCGAATTCCACCCCCTCGCTTCTCCCTATC
>CAZRTU010000037.1:0-9781 GCA_964603075.1 uncultured bacterium | reverse complement strand
TTGCAGATGTATCATGTCCGTGTTCGCAAATACGCTACACCTACCGGCTATCCTTGGCGGTTTGTTTGAACGTAGTGCAAGTTCGCCAAACTCCTCGATTGAAAGTCCGAGTCTTGCAGCTTGCTGGTCAAGAAATGAGCCAGTGCCTGCGGCACATATCGTGTTCATTGCAAAGTCCTTTATCACTCTCATTCTAAGGCTTTCGTCGTACTCGGTTAGTATGAATTTAGAGTCCTCGCCACCTATCTCTATGATTGAATTCACTTCTGGATGCAGGTAGGAAGTAGACTTTGTTTGAGCAAGAATTTCATTAACAAAGGGTATGTTTAATATTTTTGCGAGCAACTTTCCTCCGGTACCTGTGGCAGCAAGTCCTTTAATTTGGTCTTTACCATAGATTTTGAATACTTCTTTTAGTATTTTATACGTTCTCTCTAGAGGCTTGCCTTCTATCCTCTGGTAATAATTTCTAAGAATTTTTTTGCTATCATTTAGGATTACCATATTTATACTAACAGCACCAATGTCTACTCCCGCATATAACTTTTTCATGCCTCACTCCTTATTTTTCTGTGAAAAGCCTGTGGCACGAGTGCTCTTAAAACCGCAAATCGCAGAATAAATGCCTCAGTTGAGGCTTAGGTGTTTCTTCAGTTTACTCAAAAAAGACCTACCGCAGACTTATAATCCACAATCTGAGGTGAAAAATATCTCGGAATAGAGGATATAAGATTATTGAGTGTATATTTGCTCTTGGAAATAGGGGAATTGATGTTAATACTACCGTGGTGTCGGGGTAAGTCTTTTAGAGATACCAATGCTGCAGGATTGCAGAAGAGATTATCGAACCGAACAGAAGACTTTACAGCGATTTAGACTTCTACATTAACTGCACTTCGATGAAAACCCGAGTAAAACCCCGGTCTCAATTCTCCCATCCTTTATCATATAATACGACATCACCTCCCAAGGTGTTGCATACTTAGAATTATCCATCATGATATTATAATAAAAAAATGATAACTTGTCAAGGAAAAAATCTGAGTTTTTTAGGAGATTATTCTCTTCGAGGTTATTTCTATGACGGAGGTTAATTTTTTCTTGACTTTTTTTAAGGCTTGTGGTATAATAAAATAGATATTAAGGCACTTTTAAAACTCGGTGTTCTATTGGAAATTCATATTCTTAAAGATATGAATTGTTTTTTTTACATTAAGTTTCTGGAGGTATTATGAAACACGTGTACTTCTTTGGAGAGGGAAATAGAGAGATGAAAAACTCATTGGGAGGAAAAGGAGCAGGATTGCATGAAATGACCAGAATTGGCATACCTGTTCCTCCTGGGTTTACTATAACGGCTGAAACCTGCGTATACTATTTTACCCACGATAACAAACTGCCGAAAGGATTAAAGGAGGAGGTTGAGAAGGCTCTAAAGAGATTGGAGAGGAAGATGGATAAGAGATTTGGAGATATTGAGAATCCCCTCTTGGTCTCGGTTCGTTCGGGTGCACGGGTTTCTATGCCGGGCATGATGGATACGATTCTCAATCTGGGTCTAAATAAGGATACCATTGCTGGTTTAATAAAGAATACAGGTGATAAGAGGTTCGCATACGACTGTTACAGGAGATTGATCCATATGTACGGAAACGTGGTGTTGAGGATAGCACACGAACAATTCGAAGATGCAATTGCCAAATTGAAAAAAGAGAAGGGAGCAAAACTCGATTCCGAGCTGTCAGCAGATGCTCTGCAGGAGCTTACAGAGACCTATGCGAATATAATTAAAAAATTTGGAAAGAAATTCCCTCAAGATCCCATGGAACAGCTCTGGGGTGCTATTGAAGCTGTATTCAGATCCTGGGAAAACCAGAGAGCAATAGAATACAGAAGATTAAACAACATTCCAGATGATTGGGGAACCGCCTCTAATATCCAGGCTATGGTCTTTGGAAATATGGGCATCAACTCTATGACCGGGGTCGCCTTTACTCGGAATCCTGCTACAGGTGAGAACGTATTCTACGGCGAGTGGCTCCCGAATGCCCAGGGGGAAGATGTGGTGGCAGGTATAAGAACCCCCCATTCTCTATCTAAGGCAGAGAAGGAGAAGAGCGGTTCCGAGATT
This sequence comes from uncultured bacterium, assembly GCA_964603075.1. Taxonomy (GTDB): domain Bacteria; phylum Hydrothermota; class UBA3073; order UBA3073; family UBA3073; genus JAGMCL01. Next base: position 7,650 of record CAZRTU010000037.1, on the reverse strand, counting down.
AAGTCTCTTGAGGAGATGTTTCCTGTTACATACGAAGAACTTGTGAAGATAAGAGGTAAATTGGAGAAACATTTTCAAGACCTGCAGGATATCGAATTTACTATGGAAAAAGGTGAGCTGTTTATTCTTCAGACCCGTTCAGGCAAACGCACTTCGCTTGCAGCAGTGAAGATAGCAGTGGATATGGTTGAAGAGGGATTGATAGATAAGAAAGAGGCTATAATGAGAGTGAATCCAAAGGATATCGACCAACTACTTCATCCAATGGTCGATCCAGATGCTGAAGTAGAAGAATTAGCACGTGGCTTACCAGCCTCACCAGGTGCTGCTACCGGAGAGGTCGTATTTTCACCTACAGAGGCAGTAGAGAAGAGAGAGAGGAATATAAACTGCGTCCTCGTAAGGATCGAGACATCTCCTGAGGATATAAAGGGAATGGCAAGCGCAGAAGGAATCCTTACGCAAAGAGGTGGAATGACCTCTCATGCGGCAGTTGTGGCAAGGGGCATGGGTAAACCTTGCGTCGCGGGCTGTGAATCCATCAGTATCGATTATTCTAAGAAGCAATTCAAGGTTGGCAAGGTTACCATTAAGGAAGGGGACGTTCTCACCCTGGATGGCGCCACAGGCAGGGTAATGAAAGGGGATGTCTCCAAGATCAAAGCCTCTCTATCTGGTGAATTCGGTAAATTACTCTCTTATGCTGATGAGTTCAGGAGGCTGGGAGTCCGGACGAATGCAGATACACCTTCAGATGCCAAGACAGCGCGAGATTTCGGGTGTGAGGGAATAGGTCTATGCAGGACAGAACACATGTTCTTCGGCGGGGATAGGATCATGGCTATGCGAGAGATGATAATTGCGGAGACAAAAGAAGAGAGAGAGAAGGCCCTGAGCAAGATTCTACCCATGCAGAAAGAAGACTTCGTGGGTATCTTCAGGGTGATGGATGGTCTACCCGTTATAATAAGAACATTAGACCCCCCCCTGCATGAATTTTTACCAAAGGAGCCAAAAGCCATTAGAGAAATTGCAGAGGAGATGGATGTCAAGCCTGAGGTCATCGAGGAGAAGGCTAAAGCCCTATCCGAGCTGAATCCAATGCTCGGAAACCGCGGTTGCAGGCTTGGAATCACCTACCCGGAGATTACAAAGATGCAGGCAAGAGCCATATTTGAGGCTGCGTGTGAGGTTACAAAGGAGGGTAAAAAAGTCATACCCGAGGTAATGATACCCCTGGTTGGAAGTGTAGAAGAATTGGAAAACCAGAGGGGATTGGTGGAAGATGTTGCCAGAGAGGTTTTTAAGAAGACCGGGGTTGACCTAGATTATATGATAGGTACGATGATAGAGTTGCCGAGAGCTGCGCTGACTGCAGATGAGATAGGTAAGGTAGCCGATTTCTTCTCATACGGGACAAACGACCTAACCCAGACTACCTTTGGCTTCTCGAGAGATGATGTTGCTAAAATACTCGATACTTACCTGGGTAAAGGTATCTTGGAATACGATCCCTTCCAGACAATCGACGAGAATGGGGTAGGACAGCTTGTTAAGATAGGTTTAGAGAAGGGCAAGAGTGCCAATCCAAAGCTCGAGGTTGGAATATGTGGAGAGCACGGAGGAGATCCCAGGTCTATAGACTTCTGCGAGAGGGTGGGATTGGACTACGTAAGTTGTTCTCCATACAGGGTACCTGTTGCAAGACTTGCCGCTGCCCAGGCGGGAATTAGAAACAAAGGATAGGCTTTAGTGTGTAGATTTTGCTTGACTTTTTTTGTTTAATATGGTATAATTTTCTGGGTTTAGATAACCCCGCGGAAATCAGGTCGTACACAATGTACAGTTTATGATATCAAGCGCGATTGGGTGAGTTAAGGTTATGGAAGAGATAAAATCGAGATTAGAAAAGCTCTCTGATTCGGGAAGGAGGTTAAAGATTAGCGTGCCTTCTTCTATTGTGGAGAGAAAAGAGAGACAACTCCTTGAAAAATATTCCAAGGAGGTAGCTGTAGACGGTTTTAGAAAAGGTAAGGTGCCAAAATCAATTATCGAGAAAAAATACGGTGCAGCCTTGAAAGGAGAAGCATTAGAGGACATCTGCAGGGATGCATATCTCAGCGTGATAAAGAAAAAGGGTATCTTCCCGCTGACCAGAGCAGAGATCGATAATATAAAACAGGATTCGAAGCAGTTATCCTTTACAGCCTCCTTTGAGGTCTTATCTGATGTAGAAATAAATTACGACGATATAGTCATAGATCTACCCTTCAGCAGAATAAGAGAGGAGGATGTCGACAAGGTGATCGGTAATATGAGGTTCTCTTACGCAACCTATACTCCTGTTGTGAGGTTGTCCGCCCCTGGGGATTATATGGTAATGGACTACGAATATATGAAAGAGATTAAGGGTATACTTCGTCCAGAGAAGGTCACCAACTTTGGTTTTATTCTTGGTTCAGACAAGGTCTTGGATGAGTTTAATAAGAACCTCGTGGGTAAGAGACCTGGTGAAAATGTCAAGATTAACATTAGGTATCCTATTGATTATGGGGAAGCCTCAATCGCTGGTAGGGAGGTTTCTTATAAGGTTAGAATAAATGAAGTAAAGGAGGTGAGACTTCCAGCAGTTGATAACGACTTTGCAAAGATCTGCGGATTTAAGGATTTAGAAGAACTCAGGGAAAATGTAAAGGAAAGTCTTAGTGAGAAATTGAAAAGCCAAATATCAGAGCTGTTACCCAGTCTGATTCTGAATAAGCTTATAGATAGACACGAGTTTCAACCCCCGGCTGTTTTCGTCAATATAGCTATTGACACACTGAAGGGTGACATTGAGAATAGAAAGACAGAACCCATGGATGAAGGGAAGATAAGAGAGCGGGCAGTATGGGAAGCAAAGGTCAGGACTATACTTACAATAATTGCATATAAGGAGAATTTAGTTGTGGAAGACGGTGAGCTTGAAGATTTATTGAAAGATTCACTCGAACCTAGCGAGATAAAGGCGGTGCTCAGAGATCCAGAAAAACGCGAATACCTGAAAGCGTATTTCAGAAGAAGTAAGGCATCAGATCTATTGGTAGAAAAGGCAGAGGTCAGATATGCGGAAAAGCCCGATGACCGACGAGGGTCAGACAGGAAGAATTCGCCGAAAGAGGTTTCTGAAGCCAAGATAATAACGAATGAACTAATAACAAATCGATAAATATTTCTCTTGATACAGGAGGAATCAAATGAACCTTGTACCTATAGTAGTTGAGACAACGGGTAGAGGAGAAAGGGCGTATGACATATTTTCCAGACTTCTTAAAGATAGGATAGTGATCCTTGGAAGTGAAATAACAGAGGCAGTTTCGTCCACTATAGTGGCACAGCTGTTGTTTCTCGATGCAGAGGACCCAAATAAAGCCATACATCTTTATATAGATAGCCCAGGAGGAATCACATCCTGTGGACTCGCGATATACGATACAATACAGTACGTGGGTGCAGATGTGTCTACTATATGCATGGGAATGGCAGCATCTATGGCTGCTCTTATCCTTGCCTCTGGTACCAGGAGCAAAAGATACGCACTGCCACATTCAAGGGTTCTCATACATCAACCCATGGGAGGTATCTCTGGACAGGCTGTTGATCTGGCTATACATGCTAGAGAGGTCACCAGAGTGAGAGAAGAACTGAATGAGATATTTGCCCTCCATACGGGCAAGGATGTGAAGGTTATCGAGCGCGATACAGACAGAAACTTCTGGATGAATGCCAAAGAGGCAAAGGATTACGGAATCATAGACGAGGTTATAGTTAAGAAGAAAAATAGGTAATTTAGAAACAGCTGAGACAGGATGCTATGCAAAAGACCTGTTCATTCTGTGGTCTGAAGAGAGAAGAGATATTCTCGGGTCCCTACGCCAACATATGTTACAATTGCATACGAAAACTCTATGAGCACATCCCTTTGTCCGAGATTGAACAGAAGAAACCAGAATTCACTCCAGAGGGTATCCACAGATATCTCGATGAATATGTAATTGGCCAGGAATTCGCCAAGAAGATTCTCGCTGTAGCAGTATATAATCACTATAAAAGGATATTTAAGAATACCGGTGGATTTGATATAGCGAAAAGCAATGTGCTCCTCATAGGACCTACTGGAGTTGGTAAGACCTTGCTGGCTGAGACCTTCGCACGGTTTCTGGAGGTCCCATTCTCCATATCTGATGCCACCTCACTCACAGAGGCGGGTTATGTTGGTGAGGATGTAGAAAATATAATCTTGAGACTTTGTGAAGCCTGCGACTTTGATATAGAAAAGGCCGAAAAGGGCATTGTATATATAGATGAGATAGATAAGATTGCCAGAAAACCCGATTCACCTTCAATAACAAGGGATGTCTCTGGCGAAGGAGTCCAGCAGGCACTTCTTAAGATTATGGAAGGTTGTATAGCGAGTGTTCCTCCCCATGGGGGCAGAAAACATCCCGAGCAGCCCCTTATAAAGGTGAACACAAGAAATATACTATTTATATGTGGAGGGACTTTCGGGGGGTTGGATGACATTATCAGGAGAAGACTGGGTAAGTCTCGGGTTGGATTTAAGCTTGCCAGTATGGAGACGAAGGACGTAAGGATCTTAAATACGCCCCCGAGACCGGAACCAAGAGATTTGGTGCAATATGGTTTTATCCCGGAGTTTGTAGGAAGATTGCCAGTATGTGCTACGCTTTATACACTCAACGAAGGCGACCTCGTAAGAATACTCAAGGAGCCAAAGGATGCACTAAAAAAACAGTATGAGAAGCTTTTTGAATTGGAGGGAGTTGAGCTTGTATTCAGAGAAGAGGCGCTGAGATGCATTGCAAGACTGGCAATTGAAAAAGATATCGGTGCCCGTGCTCTGAGAACAATAGTTGAGGATGCAATGCTCGATATAATGTACAGACTTCCATCAATGAGAGATATTAAACGGTGTGTAATAACACCCAAAGTTATTCTCGGAAAGGGTAAACCAGAATACATTAAGTACAAAAAGTCTGCATAAACAGCGTATTTTGGGGCTGTAGTTCAGTTGGGAGAACGCTTGACTGGCAGTCAAGAGGTCACGGGTTCGAATCCCGTCAGCTCCACCAGATTTGATGAAATATTCCTTGTACATCTTTTTACATACATCCAGAGGGGATAAGAAGAGATAGAGCATTTGAGATTGTTCAATTAAATACTTGTTTTAAAAAGGGAGGAATATGTATAAGTCGGTCCTGCCTCTATGTATTGTGTTCTTGGTAATTTTATCGTGCCAGGGTGGTGGGGGATACCGAGATAGGGCAATGATAACCGATGCGGAGAGAAATCTAAGAAGTATAAGAAACGCACTTGAGGAATACTGGGTGGACAATGAAACCTATCCTGAAGAGGGAGTAGATCTGGAGACTGCCCTTAATCCATATTTTTTAAAGGTCAGATTCAAAGAGAATAAAGACGCGCCACTGAACTCCGCAAATGTAGAGAATGCAAGGAATCAACTGGAAAACGTATCGAATCTTCTTTTGGGTGTTAAAAGACAGGCGATACCTCTGTTAGATTCTGCTTCCCGAGAAGTAATGCTTCCAAATATAGGAAGGATTCAAAACCTAATAGGTCAATACAAACTTGAACTGGAGGGTGAAGACGTGTCTGTTGATATGAATGCCGATCAGGAGTTTAATACTGTGATAAGTTGGTTTAAGGATATGAACCCTGATTCAATAATTGAGGCAACCGAAGAGGAGTTGATAGCAAGTGGCAAAGAGACGATGCTGAAACTTTCGACATTGAAGGGGATGGTTGCAGGATTGGAGATGGATTCCCTCAAGAAAACTGATGTGATAGATAGAATAGATGCGATATATGAAACCTTCAAGGTCTATGAGGCATTGCTTACTCATCAGACATTTGCACAAGCTCAGGTAGTTTTGCCCGAAAGAGAGATCGGGGATATTGAGACATTGCTTAGAGACGAAGAATTGGATGAGCGACAATTTGGAACGATTGAAGACGTAAGACAATGTATTAATCAGTACAGGTTTGTTGAGATTACAAAAGAGGACACGAAGACGCTCCTAAAGTCTATTCAATCAATGGAAAGGGCAGATGCAATAATGTCGACTTATGAGAAGACTCTGAGAGATGAAGCACTGGTCTCTTCAGTAATCTTACGAGCGAATACAGCATTAAAGAAGATGTCAGATGCTATGGAGGATTACCGTAGAGATATTGGTTCTTATCCCCCTCAAGACATCGACCTTGAATCGATACTACATCCTTATTTTATAGAAGTGACCATGGGTGGAGACACAATAGACAGATATGAGGAGGCGCTTACGAATTTCGTTGAGATACCCTCATATCTTACCGCCGATCCCGTGATGGGTTTTGAACTGAAGGCTGTTGTGGCAAATAGGGAAAGGACGCCGATTTTTGTCCGAGCCGAGATTATTTCGGATTGGAATGATGTATTGTCTGCATTTTCGGAACCACCGGTATACAGAACAATCGATCCTGAGGTAACGTATTTTCTGACTGCCAGGGCGAAGGACAGTAAAAATACACTTATCAGCGATCGTTCCCCGGTTAGGACCAAATAGATTGAAATAAGGGATTCCCTGTAGTTAAAATAGTTTATCCAGAAATTTTCCATCTATATCAAGTTAAAGGTTTTTTAGAATTCACCAGGGGGAGAAATGAAATTTGTCATAGGGATTGCGGGTCTTGCTTTAATGCTGATTCTCGGTTGTGCTCCACAGCCTGAGATTAAAGAAGTACCAGAAGAGGAGAAACCTTCCGTATCTGAGGCTAAAAAATATCATTCCTCCGGCTATGAATACTTTAAGAATGGACAGTACGATGATGCTATAAAAAACTATACGAAAGCTATAGCCGAGAGCACTGCTTACGTAGATGCATATCTTGATCTTGCAAAAGTCTACTCAGTAAAACGCGAATTTGGTGAGGCAGAAAATACCTACAAGGACCTACTTAAGGTTCTACCAGATGAGCCAAAAGCATACTACGGCTTGGGAAGACTCTACACTGATGAGATGAGATATGAACTGGCATTGGAGCAGTATGACAAGGCTCTAGCAATAGACTCAGATGATGCGCTGGGATTCTATGGTAAAGGCTATGTATTTGAAAAAATGGGTAATACAGAGGAGGCCCTCAATAACTATGAGAGTGCGAAAGAGCTATCCCCTGACGATTTAAGTATAATATATAGTCTCGGCAAGATATATGTCAACACCGGGCAGTTCGAAAAAGGGATAGAAGAGTTAAATATTGTGGCTGAAGAAGAACCAGAGGATCTTGAAATAAGATTGTTGCTCGGAGATGCTTATGCGGCGACCGGGCAGTGTTCACTGGCGAAAGAACATTATAAATATTGTTTAGAAAGATCTCCAGATTACGCCAGCTGGTGGATAAAGCTGGGCAACGTATGTGTAGATGACAAAAATTATGATGAAGCCATTGAATACTACCTTAAGGGTCTGGAGGTAGACTCCACCGAGGCTAGTCTCTACTATCATCTGATAGACCTACTTGTTAAACTCAAGAGGTGGGATGAGGCAGACGTACAGTTAACCAGAGCCCTTAATGCTGCTCTCTATGACCCCA
>CAZRTU010000036.1:0-9802 GCA_964603075.1 uncultured bacterium | reverse complement strand
TTTCTTCTTACACAGTTCATAAAAGGGATACCCGATTCACTTATTGAAGCCTCAAGGATAGATGGTGCGTCTGAATTGGGAGTCCTTTATAAGATTATATTGCCACTTTCAATGCCAATTGTAGCCACCGTATTTTTGTTAAGTTTCCAGTTTAACTGGAACAATTTCCTCTGGCAGCTTATTGTTACCACAAAAGAATCTATGTATACTGTTCCGGTTGGGCTTGCTATGTTTCGTAGTGCTCATGAGGAGCTGTATACCCTCAGGATGGCAGCGTCAGCGATTTCAATCTTCCCGATAGCCGTGCTCTTCCTGTTTACTCAGAGATATTTTATAAAAGGTATGACAGAAGGAGCGCTAAAGGGATAGTTTGTGAAATGTCAAATTACAAGTACCAAATTACAAATACCAAATCTCAAGCAAAGACCAAGCACCAGATTGAAAATAAAAAACAATACCTAAATCCCAATGAACATAAGTCCAAATAAAAACTATGACTTAGAGGAGAGGACTTTTCAGTTCGCTAAACGAGTAATAGAATTCTGTAAAAAATTACCCAAAACCGTGGAAAATAAGGAACTGATAGGTCAAGCTATAAGATCGGGTGGTTCTGTAGGCGCAAACTACATTGAGGCAAATGAATCGTTGAGTAAAAAAGATTTTAAAATGAGGATAAAAATATGTCGTAAAGAATCGAAAGAAAATCGTTATTGGATTAGACTGATTTTGGAAACTAATAACTTAACGAAAGATAGCGAAGGCAAGTTTCTTATCCAAGAGTCTTCAGAATTTATCAAGATCTTTAATTCTATTTTAGTAAAGAGCAAATAAGTTTGTAACTTGGAATTTAGGGTTTGTTTGGTCTTTTGATTTTGATTTTTGATATTTAATATCTTATAAGGGGATTCTATGAAAAATATACTTGCACTTCTTTCTACAATCACAGTATTATCAAATGGTCTACTCGGTGGTGGTATATCTATCTGGGTCAACTACAACGATGAAGAATATCGGGTGTTCGTGGAGATTGTTGAAACGTATGAAGAATTAAAAGGCATAGATGTCGAGGTTCAGAGAATACCATTCGATGGGACAGAGCAGAAGGTTCTTACTGCGCTTGCGACCAGGACAACACCTGATATAGCGAGGGTTGATTATTCCTTTGTAAGCAAGATAGCCCTTAGAGGAGGTGTTTGTGCCCTGGACGACCTTGGAGCAGATGAAATTAAGGACCAACTTGTTCCTGCCGCCCTATCCGGGAATGTTATAAATGGAAAGATATATGGAATACCCGACCAGACAAACTGTATATGTCTATTTTATAATAAAAAGTTCTTCAGGGAAACAGGTCTTGACCCAGAAAAACCACCCAAGACCTGGGATGAGTTTGTAGAATATGGTGAGAGACTCACCGATTCAGAGAAAGAGCTCTACGGGTTTGGTATGAGGAATACTCTCTGGTGGACACTCCCTTTTTTCTATACATTTGGTGCAAGGTTTATTAAGGATGGTGTCTGCGTTCTCAATACCAAGGAGGCAATAGATGCCTTACGGTTCAAGGTGGATCTATATAGCAAATATAAAATTGAAGCAGGTGCTTGGAAATCGGGTGCGGTAGACCCTGACATGGGATTCCAGAACGAAAAGTACGGGATGGTTTTAAACGGACCCTGGAGGATAAAGCCGCTCTTGAACATAGGTATAGATTTTGGGGTTGGGTTGATACCCAAAGGCCCGGCTGGTTCTCTCACCACAGTAGGTGGGACTAATATGGTTATATTCAGAGGTTCTGAGAATAAAGAGCTTGCATTTGATTTTTTGAAGTTTCTAACCTCTGAAGAGATTCAGACAAAATGGGCAAATGACCTGGGACAGATTCCTGTAAATCTAAACTCGTTCGATGATGTCGACCTTGACAGACACCCATATCTGGGAACATTCCTATTGCAGATGGAAACAGCTATTCCAAGACCTCTGGTACCCGATTATCCAGGGGTTGAAAATGCAGTGAATCCCGAGATGGAGGCTGCGCTTTCTGGGAAACGCTCTGTGGAAGAGACGCTGGAGGTGATAACAGCTAAAGTGAATAGACTACTCCAAGAGGAGTATTAGGTTATCCTTGGCTATCTACTATTTTGACGCTACATGTAGGCATGCCTGCCTGACGGCAGATAGGATTTGAAATCGTAAAATTACGGGAGGACCTATGGCGCTTTGCATACCTTTAGTTTTTCTGACGTCTGCTATAACCAATGAGAACACCTGGCAAGATAGAATTATTTATTGTATAGTTACTGATAGATTCTATAATGGCGATGTCTCAAACGATTCACCGATCCTCGACCCTGATCTTGGTGAAAGGTGCAATTTCCTTGGGGGAGATTTTAGAGGGATAATAAAAAAGATAGAAGAGGGATACTTTGAGTTGCTGGGTGTAGACGCATTGTGGATTTCCCCAGTATACAGGGCTCCTGACAGAGCCTATCGGGATGCCCTCCCTCCGCACCATAAGTTTTCCGGTTACCATGGATACTGGCCTGTGAATCATAGAGAGATCGAACCGAGGTTTGGGACAATGAATGAACTGAAAGAACTTGTGAGAGTAGCCCATGCTCATAACATTAAAATTGTACTCGATCTTGTATTAAATCACGTTCATATAGACCATCCATGGTGGAATGAACACCCTGATTGGTTTACTGAAGTGGAGATAGAAGATGGGAGGGAAAATATAAGGCTCTTTGACGAATTTCCTCTAACTACTTGGTTCGATGACTTTGCTCCGACCTTGAATCATGACAAGGAAGAGGTTAGAAAGGCACTCATTGACTCAACTGTTTGGCTCATAAAGGAGATAGGAGTTGATGGGGCGAGACTTGATGCGGTGAAGCACATGCCTCTTATTTTCTGGAAAGAGTTTCGGCAGAGTCTGAACCGAGAAGTTGGTGAGGACTTTTTCCTTTTTGGAGAAACTATATCAAGCAGAGAAAAGATTTCATCGTATATCGGGAAAGAACTACTTAATGGACAACTTGATTATCCACTCTTCTGGGTAATAAGGGACGTTTTCTCTGGTAAGCAGAATTTCTATGGGCTGGATAATGCGTTAACGCAGTCAGAGAAGGAATACCCGCAGGAGAGTATGATGTGTCCCTTCCTGGGGACTCATGACTTTTCAAGATTGATCACCTACTGTGAATTAGAGGGAGACGAAAAGGAGGTTGGCTGGAAGGGGGCAAAAAACCCGAGTGAGGAATCATACAGTAGATTGCGACTTGCATTTACATTACTGCTAACCATAAAAGGGACGCCAATCATTCTCTATGGAGATGAGTTTGGCCTGCCTGGAGCAGGAGACCCTGACAATAGAAGATTGATGAGATTCGGGGACAACCTGAGCCAAAGAGAAAGAGAAACATTTCGATTTGTAACCAGACTTAACCAGATAAGAAAAGAAAATAAGGTCATAAGAAGGGGCTCAAGAAAACGGATTCTTATAGAAAAAGATGTATATGCATATCTAATGCAGGGTGGGAGAGATGGAGTTCTTGTTGTTATGAACAATTCAAAGTTAAGAAGGGTTTTAAGCCTTAAGGCACCTGGTACATGGGAGGATGCTTTCACAGGAGACAGAATAAAGGCGCACGAGAGGCTTGTTACTGATCTTGGTCCGATTGATTGTAAGATATTTATATTGCGAGAGGGCGACGTCAATAATATAACAGAAGATAAAGAGAAAACATCTAAGATTGTAGATTTCAAGTTACGTGCACTAGATGCATGTGAGGTCAAGATAGCAGGCGAGTTCACTGGATGGGGTGGAGTAGATATGGAGAATGAGTCTGGTATCTGGCAGAGGTCCTTTGAACTGATGCCAGGCAGGTATGTGTATAAATTTATTGTAGATGGTCGATGGATTGAAGACCCAAAGAATCCAGATATGGAGCCAGATGGTTATGAGGGCTTTAATTCCATAATTGAGATAGGAAGCGGGGAGGAGGTGGTAGAGACTTTCAGTTTTGAAAGGCTTGACAAACCTCTCAATCTAATTATCTTCTGGCATCAACATCAGCCAAGGTACTTCAAGGATAGAGAGACAGGCGTATATGAAAACCCCTGGGTTAGACTACATTCGATAAAGGACTATTATGACATGGTAGCAATACTTCAGGATTATTCCAGTATTCGCTTTACAGTAAACCTTACGCCATCGCTCATTACGCAGATACTTGACGAGGTTGAGATGTATGAAAAGGGTAGACCTGTAGATAGATGTATGGAGTTATCTTTGAAACCTGCTGGGGAACTAACAGTGGAGGATAAAGAATACATCATCAACCACTTCTTCCTACTGAACAAGGATAACCTGATAGATCCTTACCCCAGATACAGCGAGCTGTGTGATAAGAGGGTCATAAAAAATGGAAAGGTAGACCCTGAAGCGACTATAGAGAATTACTCGGTCCAGGATTTTAGAGACTTGCAGGTATGGTATAATCTGGCATGGTTTGATCCGTCATTCAAGAGTAATGAGGTAGAGCTTGTAACAGGCAAAAAGATTACAGTGAAAAATCTCGTAGAGAAGGGAAAAGGATTTACAGAAGATGACAAGATACAACTATTCAACTCGAGTATGGAAATAATGAAAGCTATAATCCCTGTTCACAGGAAACTTGCCCAGGAGGGAAAGATTGAAATAACCACTACCCCATTCTACCATCCAATTCTACCGTTAATATACGATACCGACCTCTATGGTAAAAAGTTATCTTTTAGATTCTCCTATCCCCAAGATGCAAAAGAGCAGGTAAATAGAGCCGTCGCTTTTTATAAGAAGATCTTTGGGAACAAACCAAAGGGCATGTGGCCATCAGAGGGTTCGGTTGCAAAGGAGCTTATCCCTATATTCGAAGACGCAGGACTAAAATGGATTGCCACAGATGAGCAGGTACTTGCCAGGTCACTGGGAAAGGACCTTGATGAAAGGGATAAGTATAGACCATATAGAGTAACATATGATGACAGAGAGGTTGCCATTATCTTCCGAGATACAAAATTATCAGACGATATAGGATTTAAATATAATTCGATGTCGGGAAGAAAGGCAGCCTTCGACTTAATGAAACGGCTTTACGAAATTCACAAGAGATATGCCAACGAGAGTGAACCTATTTGTGTCTTTATAATAATGGATGGGGAAAACGCCTGGGAGTTTTACCCCGGGGACGGCAAGGAATTTTTCCATACCCTCTATTCGAAGATAGAAGAGGCTGATTGGATAAGGACTCTCACAGTAAGTGAGTTACTAAGTGAGAATCCGCCAAAGTATATCCTAAAAGACCTTGCCCCTGGTTCCTGGATAAAAGCGAATTTTGATATCTGGATAGGTGAGGGAGAGGAAAACAGGGCGTGGGAATATCTTTTAAGGGTCAGAGAAGATATGGATGGATGGGAGAATATACCAGACAAGGCATGGGAAGAACTCTATGCTGCAGAAGGCTCTGATTGGTTCTGGTGGTTTGGGAAAGATATGCATACTCTGGAGGGAGATAAAAAGTGGGATAGGATGTTCAGAGAGACCTTGAAGAATGTATACATTATCTCGGGAAAGACCCCACCAAAATTCTTGGACGAACCGATTGTGCATTGATCAGCAGACATTTCAAACGTCAAAACGCCAAAATAAAAAAGTGAGATATAACTTTGCAGGTACGCCTGCCTGATGGCAATCAAGAGTTCAATTCGTGTCAAACATCTGTTTAATTTTAATTTTTGATATTCCCAAGACTCTTTATTATGATTGCATATTTTTCAATGGCTATTGGGATTGATAAGAGAGTCCCTACGTATAGTGGAGGCATGGGAGTACTTGCTGGGGATACTCTGAAGACGGCTGCTGACCTCTCTATTCCCTTTATAGGTGTTACACTTCTACATCATAAAGGTTATTTTAGACAAAGATTGAAAGACGATGGAACACAGGAAGAACTGCCAGAGAAGTGGAATCCGAGAGATATGATGGAGCTTCTTCCAAGTAGAGTAAACGTAGATATTGGAGACGAGAAAATATCCGTTGGGGCGTGGAGATATCAGATATTAGGTGCCCCTGGATTTAGAGTCCCTGTTATTTTTCTGGATTGTGACCTTCCTGAGAATAGCCCCCGCATGAGGGAGATAACCCATTACCTGTATGGCAGAGATGAAAACTACCGCCTTATGCAGGAGATTGTTCTGGGAATTGGCGGTGTCCGGATGCTTAATGAATTAGGTTTTGTAGATGTTATCTATCATTTGAACGAAAGCCACTCCGCACTGATTATACACGAATTATCGAAGGAGATGAGCATCGATGAAATTAAGAGAAGATGTCTCTTTACCATCCATACTCCAATACTTGCTGGCCATGATAAATTTGCTCCTGACCTTGCGAAGGGTCTGATTAATGATTGGAAGGGAGAACTTGATATGACAGGACTTGCGTTATACGGCGCCGAGTATGTAAATGGCGTATCCAAGAGACATATGGAGGTCTCACGCCAGATGTTTAAAAGAGACGATATCAGAGGAATAACAAACGGTGTTCACTCAGTGACCTGGACGTCACCTGAATTTGCAATTCTTTACGATAGGTATATAGAGGGATGGAGAGAAGATCCCTGTTTGCTGAGTAGGATCAAGTTAATTCCAGCCGAACTTGTCTGGTCCTCTCATATGACAGCAAAGAAGAGGCTCTTTGAATTCATAAAAGAAGATCTTAATATAGATAATTTCACAATAGGATTTGCCCGAAGGTTTATAGGCTATAAAAGGGCAGACCTGATATTTTCAGATGTCGGAAGATTGAAAAACCTTGGAAAGATTCAAATAATATTTTCTGGTAAAGCACATCCGAGGGATGAAGAGGGAAAAAACATAATAAAAAGAGTGGTAAATATAGCAAGAGGACTTAAGGGGAATGTTAGGGTATACTTTCTTGAGAACTATAATATCGAAATAGCCAAACTACTCACTCAGGGAGTAGACCTCTGGCTTAACAACCCCAAACCCCCACTTGAGGCATGTGGGACAAGTGGTATGAAGGCAGCCCATAACGGGATACCATCACTCTCTACACTGGATGGATGGTGGGTAGAGGGATACAAAGAGGGAGTAACTGGCTGGAGTTTAGAGGATGATGGCGGCGACATTTATGACAAACTTGAAAAAGAGATACTACCACTATTTTATAATCACAATGATGAGTGGATAGAGATAATGAAGAATTCGATTGCGGTGAATGCCTCTCATTTCAATACTCATAGAATGCTAAAAGAGTACTGCGAGATTTATGAGAAGATGGGAAGTAATCAGGACGCAGATAAACGCAGATAGAACGCAGATTATTTTTTAGGAATAACGAAATTTGTAAAAATAAGAATTTGTATAAAAACTTTTTTATTCTATATACCATAGTTAAACTATAAAGCATAAATTAGACTAAATTAAGGACGGTAGACATTGAAGCATATCTTTTTTAATTTTGAGCCGGGCTAAGAAATTTAGAGAAAAGTGTGTTTAACAATGCAGAAAAAGAATTAAAGAAATCATGATAATCTGTGTAAATCTGCGTCCTGAAAATAATTCAACTTATGCAGAAAAGAGGTAGCGGCATTCTTCTACATATCACATCACTGCCATCACCCTTTGGAATAGGGGATCTTGGCCCAGATGCATACAGATTTGTGGATTTTCTTTCCGAGACCAAACAGCACTTCTGGCAGATCCTTCCCCTGACAACGACGGACCTGCTCTATGGCAACTCACCCTATGGGAGTATATCTGCGTATGCAGGGAACCCATTACTGGTAAGCCCTTCACTTATGGTCAGGGATGGTCTACTTACTGAAGAGGATATATTTCCTCTTACTGATTTTACAAAGAATAAGGTCAATTATGAGAAGGTAACCAATTATAAAGAGAAACTCTTCGATCTTGCTTACGAGCGTTTTAAGATGAGAACAGATTTTGAATTCCAGGATTTCTGCAAAGAAAATTCTCAGTGGTTGGAAGATTATGCCCTTTTTGTTGCCCTCAAGGGGTATCTAAATAAAGGAATATGGAGTATGTGGCGACCCGAGATTCGGGATAGAGAAGAAGAAACACTCAAGACATTAAAAAAATTACTTCACGACAAGATCGAGAAGGAGAAATTCATTCAGTATCTATTTTTCAAGCAGTGGTTATCCCTTAAGAGATACTGCAACCAGAGAGATATAACTGTAATAGGGGATGTACCTATTTATGTAAATTATGACAGTGTAGACCTGTGGTCCAATCCAGGGATATTCAAACTGAATGACAAGAAACAACCTTATGTTGTTGCCGGAGTGCCCCCGGATTACTTCAGCGAAACCGGACAGCTCTGGGGCAATCCAGTCTATGACTGGGGAAGATTGAAGGACAGAGGCTATGATTGGTGGATTCACAGAATTGAGCACAATCTAAGATTATTTGACCTTATAAGGATTGACCACTTTCGAGGTTTTGTTGCATATTGGGAAGTAAGAGCAGGAGAAAAGACCGCCATCAATGGAAGATGGGCGAAGGCACCAGCTGAAGATTTTTTCGGCAAGCTCAAAGAGAGATTTGCTCCGCTGCCTATAATCGCTGAGGACCTTGGTCTTATAACACCCGATGTCAGAGAGGTTATGGACACATTCGGTCTCCCGGGGATGAGGGTCCTTCTATTTGCATTTGGAGAGGATAATCCCGAGAACCCTTACCTTCCGCATAACGTTGTGCCAAACTGTGTCTTCTATACCGGAACTCATGACAATAATACAATAAAGGGATGGTTTGAAAGAGAGGCAAGGGACGAAGATAAGAAGAGATTGTTCTCGTATATAGGCAGAGAAATAAGTCTCGAGGGGATTAACTGGGAGATGATCAAGTTGGTTATGAGGTCTGATGCCAATACAGCAATCTTTCCCATGCAGGATGTCCTGGGGCTTGGAGAAGATGCCCGAATGAACAGACCTGCTACCTCAAAAGGGAATTGGCTATGGCGGTATTCGTCAGATGAGATAACACCGTCAATAAAAGAGAGGCTAAAGGAGATGACGGAGATTTACGGAAGGGCGTAAAATTTTTAGATTAAAAATTTGCATATACCCCGAATCTTAAGGTTCGGGGTATGTCGTAAAAGTCGGGATTATTGCAATAATCTCTCCAATTTTCATAATCTGCGAGATATACATCATATGCACCTTCATATTTTCGATTGATGTATGGATCAGTTTCATATATTGCTTCATATCTTACAGAATCCCATTCTGGTGGGTCGCCATCATCATCGGGTTTTCCTGTATAAGAATGGACATCTATGATGTTCCTTCTATTAAACAAATTCCATATTTCAATGTAAAAACCCAGATTCAACCCCGAAATCAGCAGATCTTTACTGAATCTCAGGTCCGTACGTAAGTAGTCATAAGCTCTTTCTACATTTATAAACTTGCCCCTAATGTCAGTGCTGTCGTATGGAAAAGCAGATTTGTAAGTGAATCTAAAGGTAGTGGTTAAGTTGGAGAGCGGGCAAATTGTGCCTAATTTAGGTCCGAAGTCGACAGGGAGAACCAGACTCATATTCAATGCTAAAGAGTGAGTGATATCCCACGCAAGGGGCTTATTTTTTCTGATGTCAGGGGGATACCATGAAGGTTGATCTCCAGATCCTTCTGTATTTAAGTATGAATACGAGAGCAACCAGTCTAAGTATTTGGAAACATTCCGACCAATACTTAGGTCTGCTCCGTAAATAGTG
>CAZRTU010000035.1:0-9810 GCA_964603075.1 uncultured bacterium | reverse complement strand
AAATTGAAGATTTCAGTCAGGAAGAGCAGAATTTTACCTTTTAAACTTCCGTATAATACAATAGAAATTTCAAATTGTCAAGAAAAAAATGTATTTCCCACAAGAAAATTAGGTTGACAAAATTGGTAAAATGTGTTATAATGTTTCCTTGCGATAAGTCAATGCTTTTTCGCTCTTACCCTTTCAAAAGGAGATTTTAGCATCTTACCCCAGAAAGGTGATCTCTTCTTGTGAGATTTCTATAAGAAGAGATGGAACTGAAGGAGGAAAGGATGTCTAACAAACACTTCTGGCAAGGCAAGAATGTTCTTGTCACAGGCGGCGCATCATTTATAGGTTCCCATCTGGTTGATGCCTTGGTCCAGAAAGAAGCATCTGTGCGTATTGTCGATGATTTAAGCTCGGGCAGAATGGAGAATGTAAAGTATCATGTTGACGCAGGTAGAATTCAATTCATTAAGGCAGATCTGCGAGACTCAGATGTTGCCCGGGATGCCGTGGAAGGGATGGAGGTTGTTTTCCACCTTGCGGCTGACCACGGGGGTCGTGGTTACGTGGATCTACATCAGGCGGCTTGTTCTTCGAACCTGCTTTTGGATGGTTTAGTCTTTCGAGCCTGCCACAAGGCGAATGTCCAAAAGGTTGTATTTGCTTCATCGGGTTGTGTCTACCCTAACTATTTGCAAGACGACCCCAAGAAGAGGGTCTTCCTAAAAGAGGATATGGTCGGACCACCCTATGAGGCGGACAATATGTATGGATGGGCAAAGCTAATGGCTGAGATGACGCTGGAATCATACTACAAAGACTATGGAATGCACTCCGCTTCATGTAGATACTTTACCGTTTACGGAGAAAGGGGTGTAGAAAACCATGCAGTAATTGCAATGATTGCGCGTGCATTTGTGAAGCAGGATCCATTCGTTGTATGGGGAACAGGTGAGCAGATAAGAAACTGGACATATGTTGGAGACATCGTTTCAGGTACAATACTGGCAGCCGAGAAGATTGACGACGCAAAGGCGGTGAATCTGGGGACCATGGAGAGGACTCGGGTCATAGATGCAGTAAGAGAGGTCTTGCGCTATACCGGTTACGAGGTAAAGGTCGAACTACATCCGGAGATGCCTACAGGTCCGTATAATAGAGTAGCCGATAACTCGCTGGCTAAGAAACTGTTGGGCTTCAAACCAGAAATGAAATTCATTGACGGTTTCCATCGCACCATAGATTGGTATTTTTCTACTAAAGATAAAAAAGAGGTTCAGTCTATTCTTGATAAGATGCTTACCGAGCGATGATGAAGAAGATAGTGCTTGTTTACTGTTCTAGAAAAGGTGGTCATAAATTTCCCGCAGAGTCAGTCGGTTCTTACATTGAATCCAGGTATAAAAAATCTATTGAGGCGACGCTCGTCAACCTATTGGATCACATTCCATCCATGTCTTTCCTCGACAGGATTGGCAGGTGGGGTGACCTGAAGCTCCCGGGTCTATGGAGAAGGGGATACTCTGATTTGCATGAGGGTGCTTCGACGTATACGGACATATATAGAAGGATGGTAACACTTGCTCTCGCCAATAGTGATTCTCGTGCTCGGATAATAAAAGCCCTTGGCAATCCAGACCTGATACTTTCGCTACAGCCGGAGGTAAATTGTATTGCATCATACCTTAGAAGGTGGTTTGAGGTTCCCATACACACCGTTGTAATGGACTACTCAGCTCACATCGGCTGGATCCATGAGGCTATCTCACAATATTATGTCTCTAATTCCCATGTGATGGAGCAACTCACCAAATGGGGAGTTGCGCAGGAGAGGATAGAGGTTACCGGTGCACCATCACAAAGAGGGTTTGATGAGGTTATGAGATGTTCGATAGAGGAACAGAGAAGGAAACTTGACATAAAGGAGGATATCCCAACCATACTGGTTATGAGTGGATTTCTGGGAAAGATGATAGATTACGTTGGAATAATCAAGGGCATATCAAAGATAAATATACCACACCAGTTATTGGTGGTATATGGCAAAAACGAGGCTATGTACAATATATGTAAGGACATGAAAGACGAAGATACTCACCTATATCTAAACCTGCCAAATATACACCCTGTGATGTGGGCGTCAGACATTATAATAAGTAAACCCGGAGGTATGGTAATCGCTGACGCACTCGCCCTGGGTAAGCCCATGATCCTTATAGACCCTATAGCCGGTTCCCTGCAGGAGATAATATTTGCCGAGCTTGTTTCAAAGCAGGGAGTGGGCTTACACTTGAAGGATTCATCCGAGGTCGAGGACACACTAAGGGATCTTTTATCTAATAAAGATAGATTGAGAGATATATCAAAGAAGGCGAAAGAACTGGGTTTGAAGAACAGAAATGCGGCTCGATCAATCGCAAAAAAAATCATGCACACAGTAGAGATTGCATGCTGAGGTTCTCTATATTTTTGGATTGAATAAGCCAGGAAGGAAATCTTTTAATGAAGGAAGATAACAAAAGATACGACCATAGAGAGATAGAGGAGAAGTGGTTGTCTCGCTGGGAGAAAGGGGGATTTTCCAATTCAGAGGTAAATCCAAAGAAGAAACCATACACTATCTCAATGCCTCCCCCTAACGTCACAGACATCCTCCATCTTGGGCATGCCCTGAACAATACAATACAGGATATATATATAAGGTGGAATAGAATGCGAGGATATGAAGCACTCTGGGTCCCAGGGTCAGATCATGCTTCGATAGCAACACAGGTCGTGGTTGAGAAAGAACTACCCGAGGGTATTACGAAGGAAGACATAGGCAGGGAGAAATTTTTGGAGATGCTGTGGTGCTGGGTTGAGAAGAAGAAAGACTATATATTGAACCAGTTAAAGAGGATTGGCTGTTCTGCCGATTTCAGAAGAACCAAATTCACCCTTGATCCTGATCTCTCGGTTGCTGTGAGAGAGGCGTTTGTTATACTCTATCAGAAGGGTTATATATATAGGGGAGATTATGTGGTTAACTGGTGCCCGAGATGTGAGACCGCCCTTTCCAATGAAGAGGTGGATTATGAAGAGGAAGAGAGTAAACTCTATTATATAAGATACCCCCTTGCAAGAAATACCAAATACCAAATTTCAAATACCAAATACGTTACTGTTGCTACTACGAGACCCGAGACAATGTTAGGCGACACTGCGGTCGCAGTTCATCCTGACGATGAGAGATATAAGGGACTTATAGATACCAAAGTGATACTTCCACTCATTGAAAGGGAAATACCAGTTATATCAGATTCCCTCGTAGATAGAGAATTCGGCACTGGAGTGGTCAAGGTAACACCTGCACATGACCCAAATGATTTTGAGATAGGAGAAAGAAGGGGTTTGGACAAGATCGTTATTATGGATAAGAAGGGCAGGATAAACGAGAATGGAGGAAAGTATGTGGGTCTTTCAAGAGAAAAGGCAAGGGAGGCAATCCTCGATGACCTTAGAATAGAGGGTTTATTGGAGAAGGAGGAGTCATACAGTCATTCAGTAGGTGTGTGCTACAGGTGTGGTACGAAGACAGAGCCCTATCTCTCGAGACAGTGGTTTGTCAGGATGGATGAGCTGGCAAAGCCCGCTATGGAGGCAGTCAAGAAGAGAGAGATAAGGTTCTACCCCGAAAGGTGGACCAATGCCTATCTATCGTGGATGGCGAACATAAGACCATGGTGTATCTCCAGGCAGCTATGGTGGGGCCATCCTATTCCTGTGTGGTATTGTAAGGATATGAGCAGTGAGGAGTGCTCAAGGAAAGATGGTATAATTGTATCCAGGGAGAAGCCAGATAAATGCCCGTACTGTGGATCTGAAAATCTTGTCCAAGACACAGATGTACTCGATACCTGGTTTTCTTCCTGGCTCTGGCCTTTCTCCACCCTTGGATGGCCTAATGTAGGTCGTGATTTTGAATATTTCTATCCAACTGATCTACTTGTGACCGGACCCGAGATAATATTTTTCTGGGTTGCAAGGATGATTATGGGAAGTTATTTTTTTGTCGGAACCCGTCCTTTTAGAGATGTTTATATTCACGGCACTGTAAGAGACAGAATTGGTAGAAAGATGTCTAAATCGTTAGGTAACGGGATAGACCCCGTTGACATATTAAAGCAATATGGTACAGACGCACTCAGATTCTCTATACTCGCAGTCGCAGGTGAAGGACAGGATCCACGAATAGAGAAGCGTACGTTTGAGCTAGGGAGAAACTTTTGTAACAAGTTATGGAACGCAAAACGTCTTCTCGAAATATTGAAGAACAATTTTGATAGTACAGACCAGGAGGTTGACCTTGCTGATAGATGGATCACCTCGAGGCTTTACGGTGTTATATCAGATGTCAACAGGACACTAAAATCATACAGACTGCACGAAGCAGTTATGAGTATATATGATTTCTTCTGGCATGAGTATTGCGACTTCTACCTTGAGATTCTGAAGGAGACAGGTCATATAGACACAGGCTTTTATGTTTTTGATGAGATACTCAGGTTGCTTCACCCGTTTATGCCTTTTATAACCGAAGAACTGAATTTCAGAGATGGTTCCCTGATGATTTCTAAATATCCAGAAGACGGGGAGAGAGATAAAGAGGCGGAGGATTTATTCCGAACAACGATAGAGATAGTTACCGATATAAGAAATGCAAAGACATCTTTCGGTATACCAGTAAAGAGGAAGATACCAGTCCATATAAAATACGGGAGCCTCGACCTGGTTGATGATTATATAAGAACTCTATCCTACGTGGAGGACTTTCTTATCCAGAAGCCAAAAGAGGGTATAAGAAGGACTTCTCACGAGTACGAGGTTACAATACCACTTATTGGGCTCGTAGATATTCAAAAAGAAAAGACCAGGCTGGAGAAAGAGATTCCACAGGTTGAAAGGTTATTGGAGAAGACAAAAAATAACCTTTCTAACGAGGATTTTTTGAAGAAAGCAGACCCACAGGTTATAGAGAATACGGAGTTAAAGAAGGAGGAGTTGGATAAGAAACTCAAGTTGCTGAAACAAGACCTTAGTGATTTTACAGGTGAATAGTAGGAGCGTAAGGTCTTTTGGGTGATGCGTTAGTTTGGGTATAAATTTGCCGCTCGGTGACCTTAAGGATTATATAGTCAGATGACTTTGCAGTAGGTAATATCATATTTCATTCTTGATATTTTTTCTGTTCGGGGGCAAAATGGATTACAGCAAGACAGTAAATCTACCAAGGACTGATTTCTCAATGAAGGCTAATCTTAAGGACAAAGAACCCAGAATCATTTCATTTTGGGAGGATGAAGGGATCTATCAAAGAATACTCAAAAGGGAGGGCGAGGGTTACATTCTTCATGATGGTCCTCCCTATGCTAATGGTGAACTCCATATAGGTCATGCATTAAACAAGATTCTAAAGGATTTTACAGTCAGGTTCAAAGCACTTTCAGGATACAGGACACCTTTCATACCTGGATGGGACTGTCATGGTATGCCGATTGAACATAAGGTCACAGAGAAGATGAGAGAACCAGCCACCAGAGATGAGGTGAGGAGACGATGCAGGGAATATGCGGAGAAATATATAAAGATACAGAGAGAACAGTTCATAAGACTCGGTGTGATTGGAGATTGGGAGAATCCCTATGTTACCTTTGATAGAGACTATGAGGCGGATGTTTTGAGGGTTCTAAGGTCTCTTTTAAAGGACGGTTACATCTATAGAGAGAGGAGACCAATCCATTGGTGTGTTAAGTGTAAGACTGCACTCGCAGAGGCAGAGCTTGAGTATAAAGAGCATACCTCGCCCTCCATATTTGTTAGATTTAACATAACCTCTACAGATAACGAGCTACTGAAGGGAGCCTCATTTCTTGTATGGACAACTACCCCATGGACTATCCCGGCAAATGTTGCTTTGGCAGTTGGAAAGGAGATAGGTTATACTTTGGTTGAGACAGAGAAGGGAAGATTTATTCTCGCCACAACAAGACTTTCATCTCTTGATGAGATAGGGCTTACCTACCGAAAGATCGAGGATATCTATGGTGAAGGTCTTAAGGGTATAAGAGTGGCTCACCCACTTTTCCAGAGGGAATCCGTTGTTATAATTGCGGATTTTGTTTCTACAGAAGAGGGTACAGGAGTTGTCCATATCGCACCGGGGCACGGGTATGAAGATTATCTCGTAGGTAAGGAGTACAAGCTTCCCATACTCTCCCCCGTAGATGAGGAAGGTCTATTCACTGAAGAGGCAGGCGAGTTTGCAGGTAAAAACATATTTAGTGCCAATGCCGATATAATAGCGGTTTTCGAGAAAATGGGTAACCTCGTAAGCTCGAGTCTCATAAGCCACTCTTATCCGCACTGCTGGAGATGTGGTTCTCCTTTGATATTTCGCGCTACTCCGCAGTGGTTTGTCAGGATAGACCATAAGAGACTCAGAGATAGATGTCTTAGCTGGGTGGACAGATTGACATGGGTTCCCCGCTGGTCTAAAGAGAGGATGAGAGATTCTCTTGCAAACAGACCCGACTGGTGCATTTCGAGACAGCGTAACTGGGGAGTGCCCATTCCTGCATTGTACTGCGAGGAGTGTGGGGACACCTTCATTGATATAGATATCGTGGATAGAGCTATCAAGCTTGTTGCGCAGATGGGTTCAGATGCATGGTTTGAGGGGAAGGGGGATATAGAGGTTGACAAGACCTGTCCCAGGTGTGGAGGGAAGAGATTCAGAAGAGAGAATGACATATTAGATGTATGGTTTGAGTCCTCGTCAAGTTTCAAGGCTGTTGCAGAGAAAAGGCTATCCTTGCCCACAGACCTCTACCTGGAAGCGGTTGATCAACACAGAGGCTGGTTTCAGCTATCCCTTATTCTCGCAATGGCTTTGAACGAGGAGCCGCCCTTTAAAGTCTGCCTTACCCATGGATTGATTTTGGATATAGAGAGGAAGAAGATGTCCAAGAAACTCGGTAATGTTCTGTCGCCCCAGGCTATAGTCAAGCAATTTGGGGCAGATATTCTTAGAGTATACTTTGCCTCTGTGGACTACACGAGAGATATGGAATTCGGGGAGGAATCCCTCGAAGGTGCAGTCCTGTCTTACAGAAAGATCAGGAATACGTTCAGATATATGCTTGCCAATCTCTATGATTTTGATGATTCGAAATCTGTAAAGCCTGACAGACTTTACCCAATCGACAAATATGTTCTATCCACGCTGCAAAGCTTGATAGAGCAAACAGGGGATGCTTACGAAGAATTTGATTTTCATCGAGTTTATTCGATACTCTTTGACTATTGCAATACTACCCTTTCAAGGTTTTATTTCGATATCCTAAAGGACAGGTTATATACATACGGTGCTTCATCATTGGGTCGGAGGTCTGCACAAACCGTACTATATAGGTTGTTAAAATCTCTGTCCGTGCTGTTTGCACCGATTATTCCATTCACCGCTGAAGAGACCTGGCAGTCGGCTGATTTTTCAGGAAGTGTCCACCTCCAGAGCCTGCCAAAGGAGGATAAGAGCTTGATTGGTAGAGAACTTATGGCTAATTGGGAGAGATTGGTAGATATGAGAGAGAAAATTCTACCAGCACTCGAGGTTGCCAGAAGACAAAAACTGGTTGGTAATTCTTTAGAGGCTCGTGTGCGTCTATTCTTGCGCGATGAGGATGACGCCAAGCTCCTTAAAGAATTTGAGAGTGAGTTGCCTTCTTTATTTATTGTATCTCAGGTAGAATTGGTCCAAGATGAGGAGGATATCTCTGGGATTGAAGCAGACGGAATGGTAATCGAAGTCAGGCGCGCAGAGGGAAGAAAATGTGTCCGATGCTGGATATATTCTAATACAGTTGGAGAAGATCCCAGCCATCCTGAGCTTTGCTCTAAGTGCGTCGAGGCTTTAGGGCAAAATATGAAAGGCTGAAAGGCAAAGGTAAATTGAGTTTGTCTTATGAAATTATATTCTAAGATAGGTTTAACCCGGGGGGTGTATGAGAAAGAAGTATCTGGAATATTTTGAGAACCTTCTCTTGAAGAAGAGAAAGGAGAAGAGAGAGGAATTAGAAGATATAGAGGAGAGGATCAGGATGAGTCAGCAGGAATACACTTCAGAACTGTCACTCCATCCAGACCACGACGCCGATATTGCTTTCGATTCTGAGGCCAGAGAAGAAAATGTCCACACTGCCGGGAACAAGGCAGATATATTGGGTCGGATTGACCGTGCGCTGAAGAAGATAAGCAATGGTGGATATGGTATATGTGAAGACTGTGGCGAGGAGATTGAGCGAAAAAGACTTGAATGCATACCCTACGCAAGGTTCTGTATCGAGTGTGAGAGAAAGAACGAGGTAGGTTCATGAAATTTCCCATCCCCTGTTTTATAGCCGTACTGGCTGATCAGGCATCGAAATATTTCATCTCACGCTTTATTCCGCTTAACGGACAGTTGAGGATAATTGGTGATTTTGTGAAGTTAACCTTTACTCTCAATCCAGGCGCAGTTTTTGGAATTTCAGTTGGTCCTTACTATTTATACGTTGTTGCTATTGCGTGTGTCGTACTTATTATCTTTACCCTAAGAAAGAAATCCGTGCTCTTTTCAGTTATATTAGGTGGGGCGCTTGGCAATCTTATTGATAGGATAAGATTGGGGGCTGTGATTGATTTTATCGATGTACAGATCGGGAGCTTCCACTGGCCAACATTCAATCTGGCTGACTCATGCATCACCGTTGGGGTTATCTTTCTACTTTTAAATATGATAACCCAAAGGGGCTCAACAGAATAGAGAATTACCCCGTTATTTCTTGACTACATGCATAATCTGACATACGAGGGCAATCCCGGCTGTCTCCGACCTCAATCTGTAATCGCTTAGGTTTACGGGTATAGCGCCATTTTCCACCGACATTCGTACCTCCTTCTCGTTGAATCCCCCCTCAGGTCCCACTATTCCCAATGTACACTTTCCGCTAATATTATCAACCTTTCTCTTTATCTCTTTCTCATGGGCAATCAGGATTGTGCCATAATTGGGGAACCTTTTAAGCAGATCAATGAGGTCTAAAGGCTGTTCAATTATAGGCAGATAAGGATTTCGCGACTGTTTTATAGCACTTATTGCTATTCTACGCCATCTATCTATCCTGTATTTAGGGAAAGAGGAATTTTGGGTCTTTAGCGGTATGATCCTGCTTACACCAAGTTCTGTTGCCTTCTCGACCAGAAAATCTATTCTAGGTAGTTTGCTCGTAACGCCCTGTGCCAGGTCTACATAAAAATTTCTCTCTACCTTCTCTTTTTTGAGTATCCTACACTTGATCTCTTTCTCATCTCTTAACAGTTCAGCCTTGAAGATAATAACTTTTCCGTTGAGTATTTCTATTCTATCGCCTGGACGGAGTCTTAATACTCTGATGTGTTTCCTTTCATCCGGCGGCAGGAAGGCTATTTTACCAGTTATAGTTGGTGCATAGAAAGTTATTTCTTCGTTACCATTGCGGTGAACTCACCCTGGCAGACAACGGCGTCATTTACGTATGCCTTTCCTTCCATAATGCACAGACCCTCTTTAAACTTTATTAGTTTGAGTTCATTTCGGAGAGTGTCACCCGGCAACACGGGTTTCCTGAACTTGACTTTGTCTATCTTTGCAAAATAGACAACATGGCTCTCTGGATTTTCCACCCTCTTTAGCATGAGAAATCCTCCAACCTGTGCCAGTGATTCAACAATGAGTACCCCAGGCATTATGGGATGTCGGGGAAAGTG
>CAZRTU010000034.1:4278-9826 GCA_964603075.1 uncultured bacterium | reverse complement strand
CTGCACGGCAAATATTGCAATAGAGAGAAACACAAGTTTCTTCATATAAACCTCCTCGTCAAAAAGCCTGCAGAAAAAACATCCGTTTCTTTTACTTATATCATTATGGATATCGAAATTTGTAAGAGAGCACTTAATACAACCCATCATCATAATAGAGAGCAAATTACGTGTCACAAATGTCTGGCTATAAATAATAACAAAAGTCAAATGACAGTTAAAGGAGAATGTGCAATTTTTGCAAAGCTTATGCAATAATTGCATTCAATCGGTTGCGAGTGAAATGAGATGGAGGAGATAGGTTACTACTCCTGAGGTGATGAATATACCCCTCACATTATACCATGTCTTGTATTCATTGTACCTCCTCTCTATCACCTCTTCATTCTCGGCGTCAAGATATCGCTCGTGTGCTCTGTCACACATAATGTGAGAAGCTATTACGCCTCCTATGGAAATAATACTGGAGACAATTAGTGTGTTGCCAAGTTTTTCTCTATCTTCCCGTCTCTGGGCAATACCCGGTATTAATACAGAACGAAGATTTCTTTCAGGTCTTGGTGGTATAGTGGGGGGTAGTGCAAAACTTTTCTTTGCATCCATAAAGATCTTCATAACCTTTGGAGACGTTAGACGCGGGTCTAAATCCAGGTTATAGTCGAGTAGGAGAGCCTCGAGAAAATCGAGTTTTGCAAGTCTCTCATTCCCTATGGCAACATACGATGAAGCCAATTTCTTGTGTATGTCTATCCTCTCCTCTAATTTGAGTGTTGTATCTGCAAGCAGCCTATTCCCCTCCTCTATCACGGCGAGGTAATTGCCGGAGGCATAAAGAGAATCCAAGGGACTTAGAAGTATAAGAAAAACTAGTACCATATCAAGCAGATTATTACAAAGTATGGATTAACTGCAGATAAACACAATAAAATTTCAAAATCCTAATTTCCAACAAAAAGCCAAAATCCCAATGTCAAATAAATTTTGGTTTGGTAATTGCATATTTGACATTTTATTTGATATTGGAAATTCGATATTCTCTATCACTCCTTGCTCAACTGCATTACTATCGACAGGGTGTCGCCTTTCCCTGCTGTAACCTCTTTCTTTTCGTCCTTAAAGTATGGATTATGTAGTGTAATTTTGTGTTTCCCTGGTAGAATAATGATTGGCTTATCGAATGGCGTTACCCCATTTAGTTCACCGTCAATCCAGACTTCCGCCCATGGCAGGACACTCAGGCGCAGATAGGAGACCTCACGAGAGAGGTCTATCAATGTGCTGTCTCTATCTAATATTCTATTCACCTCAGGAAAAACTGGGCTCTTGAATGTCAAGAGCGGGGTTGCTTCCTCAAACTGATAGGTGATCGGTGGTGGCGTCTCGCCTATCTTATACCCCCTGTAGTATATCTCAGCATATGGAAGTACATTCAACCATATTTTTCTCATAGCGAGGGCGGGCTGTGTCTCTCTTTTGAGAGGCTCTTCGCCAACGGTTACCTCGTCATTTTCTTCCACTGACGGTGCCTGCATATAAGAGGAATCCAGGGGAGAGACAATGAATGACTCTTTTTGGTTGGAACTCGCGTTTGGGAACCCTCTTTGATATCTGTTATAATAGATTATCAACAATACTATGACCACAGCCAAACACGCTGCTATCTCCAGGGGGATAAGCCCCCTCTTGATTACCCTCTTATGGGAAATCTCCCCTCCTAACATCTCAAGCATCTCAGCCGCAGTCGCTGTCCTCTTCTCTCTGTCCTTTTCTATAAGGATCTTTATCTCTTCTGGTGCAGCCTCTACGCCTTCGGGACTGGAAGTCAGCAATCTCTTTAAGACCTCTCCATAATTCTCACCTCGAAACGCCTTCTTGCCGGTTAAAAGCTCCAGCATAACAATTCCTAATGAATAGAGGTCGCTTCTGCCGTCAAGTTCCTTACCCTCCACCTGTTCTGGTGACATATAGTTTGGTGTCCCAAGAAGTGTTCCATCGAGTGTCACTGTCGGTATGTCCTTACCCATTGCAAGCCCAAAATCGGAGAGTTTCGGAGTGCCGTCTTCGTCCAGAAGTATATTTGAGGGCTTTACATCTCGATGAAGAATCCCCTTTGCGTGAATATAATCAAGGGCTGATAGAAGCGGCTTTGCAATTCTGTAGACCTCATTTAGTGGAATTTTCCCCTTCTTCCTGAGCAGAGTCTGCAGTGTATCTCCTTTAATATACTCAAATCCCATTGCCGACCTCCTTCCTACCCTCCCAGACCATACCAGCCTTACTATATTTGGATGTGAAAGCCTTCGAAGTATCTTAGCCTCTCTTTCAAATCTCTTCTGTATGTCACCCTCATTTTCAAGTCCCTCGTTTAGCACCTTGAGATAGAGGTGATTTCCAACCTCATCCTTAGCCTTGTAGTAGGTACAGATTGCGCTACGCCCTATCTCTTCTACGATACTAACCTTCATGATAGATTGTATTTGGATATCTTGAAATAAAGTGTCCTCAATGGGATTCCAAGACTCTCCGCGGTCTTTTTCCTGTTCCCCCCAAACTCCAGAAGTCTCCCTTCTATTGTGCAGCGTTCAATCTCCTCCAGTGTCTTCAGCCTTTCATCAGATGGCGCGTCGCTCTCTGGGGGAATGTCCTCTGTAACCACAAATCTATGAATTAGATTTTCCAGTTCTCTTACGTTTCCCCTGAAATTCCGTCTCTCAAGACTTCGTACTAATTGCTTTTTGAGGGAGAAATTCTTGTTATATCTCTCATTATATCTCTCGAGGAAATGATTGGCAAGCATTGGTATATCATCTCTTCTCTCTCGCAATGGAGGCACCTGGATGGCTATCACATTAAGTCGATAGTAGAGGTCCTCCCTAAACCCACCATTCTTGATAAGGGAGATTATATCCTTGTTGGTTGCAGCAATCGGTCTCACAGATACTTTCCTGGTTATAGTCTCCCCAAGTCTTCTGACCTCTCCGTTCTGTAGTACTCTCAGGAGTTTTGATTGAGTGGTCAGGGGTATGTCACATACCTCATCCAGGAAAATTACACCATCATTGGCAGCCTCAAACAATCCCTCCTTGTCCCTTGAGGCGTCTGTAAATGCTCCCTTTTTATAACCAAATAGTTCACTCTCTATGAGTCCCTCCGGGAGGCTACCACAATAGACAGGCACAAATGCCTTTGCCATACTCCCTTTATATATCTCTCTTGCAACCAGTTCTTTGCCTGTCCCACTCTCTCCAAGTATAAGAATGGGACAATCTGATTCGGCAGCCTTTAAGATGAGATTATAGACCTTCTTCATTGATGTACTCTCGCCGACTATTTCGCCAAAGCCTGTTCCTCTCTTCAATATCTTGTGTTCCTCCTTGAGCAGGGAATAGTTTTTTGCATTTTCCAAAGCTATGCTGGCGAGGTTGGAGAAAAGGGTTAGAAATTTCAGGGTATCGGATGTAAAGAGTCCCTTCCTTCTCGATGAATCTACGTATATGACTCCTATGAGATTTTTTTCACGGAGCAGTGGCACAGCACCTATAGACCTAACATCACTCATAGCCAAGCTCGGGGCATTCTTGAACCTTGGATCTACGGTGGCATCAAACGTAAGGATGGGTTCTCTCTTCTCCATAATCTCCTTTAACACAGTCTTTGACAGTTCTGCCTCTATATCCTTCCTTTTGATATTCCTTGCGATCCGAAGGGAGAATTCACCACCTTCATTTATCAGAATGAACCCCCTTTCAGCATTTGCACCCTGTATTGCACTGTCCAACACCCTCTTAAATAGTTCTTCGATGTCGAGTGTGGACACCATATTCTGTACTACGTCGTATAAGGTCTCGAATATCTCCATATCTTCTTAGGGGTTGATTACAGCGGCTTGATATTATTATAGTATATAAACAGATAAAAGTCAAGAATTTTTTCCCATATCACATGCCTAAATCACAGACTAAAAGGTAATGTCTTACAAATGCCCGTGGTTTTATGCCAAATAACTCCATTCAACTTTTTACCTCAAAAAATACTTGACAATTCGATAATTAAAGATTAAAATATAACTAATGAGATGGTCTTTTATCCGAACCCAAAGAGCCTTCGATTTTAATTATCTCTGGAGAGATAGCACATAAGACGACCCAGAATCCCTATGATGATTCTGCCTGTTGATACGACCTGTCTACCTGTCGGTAGATAGGCATGTGCACCTACATTTTTAAAAGCATTTGAATCAACTAAATTGGAGAAGAACCGAAAAACCTAACCCTAATAATAACTCTTCAAAAAAGCAGAAAATGGCAAAGATCCTGCACTTGGAAAATGACAAAACCATAGAGCTAAGACCAAAGACACCCTATAACTTCAATGCCAACTTCCATAAACCATCACACTTCCCATCTTCCGATAACATGTGGGAGGAGGATAGGCAGTGGATAACCATGGTCTGGCAAGGACAGGAATTGGGTCTAAAGTTTGAAAACACGGGCAGCGTAGACCAGCCAAGATTGAATCTACATATTTATTCTCAAGAACCAATGTCTGAAAGCGTGTTACAGAAGATTACTCCCGAAATCAGATGGAGATTCAACTTCGATTCGGACATTCAAGAATTTTGCGAAAGGTTTAATAAAGATAAGATTCTCGGTCCTGTCATTCGTAGATGGCGAGGAATGAAGCCCGTTGCCGCAAACTCTCTCTATGAATCCCTGATAGTATACATAGTCCTTCAGAACGCTGTCATCAGTCGTTCAATTCAGATGTTAGAGAATCTGTTTAAGAAATTCGGAAAAAAAGTTAGATTTGATGGTAAGGTCCTTTCAACATTCTGGGAACCAGAAAAGATGTTAAGAGCAACCGAACACGAATTGAGAGAGCTAAAGGTCGGTTACAGGGCAAAATACTTTATGAAAATTACTGAACAGTTCGCAAAAAATGAGTTCGACGAATTCATATTAAGAGAGATGAACAAAGAGAGCGTAAAAGAAGAAATGATGAAGTTGTACGGCATTGGCCCTGCTTCTATAGAGTATCTTCTCTTTGAGGACTTCTACATCTATGATTTCCTCGAAACAATCCCTCCATGGGAACAGAAGATAATCTCGAGACTCTTATTTGACAAGAGTCTTGTACCCTCTGAGACAATATTAGAATTTTTTAAGAAAACCTATAAGGGCTGGTCAAAATTAGCATTCCATTACATCTGGGAAGACCTTTTCTGGCAGAGGAAGCACAAGTACATCGAATGGTTGGAAAAAGAGATCAGGAGAGGCGAACCCGACCAACTCTGAGATGTAATAATAAAGGGGATTAAGATAAAGTTGCAATACCTTCTATCATGTTATTTCGTAACAGTCAGTATCCTTCACATATCACGTTGCCGATCATTAATTAAAAAAATTATAAAAAAGGATAACCAGCAATGAAGGAAAAAATTATAGGCACGTGGAATCTCATATCGATGAAAGCTCAAAACGAAGAGGGTAAGGTCCTCTATCCATATGGAGAAAACCCCTTTGGAATGCTTATATATACCGCAAGTGGT
>CAZRTU010000034.1:0-4268 GCA_964603075.1 uncultured bacterium | reverse complement strand
TATGCGCCCTGACCGACCAAAGTTTACGTCAAATAACCCACTTAAAGCCCCCCTGGAAGAAATAAAACCTGCATTTGAAGGATTTGATGCCTACTGTGGGACATACACAGTAGATACGGAGAGAAAAATAGTGGTTCACCACGTACTGGGTAGTAAGCTTCCAAACTGGATAGGCACAGATCAAGAACGACCTTTTGAGCTTTCTGGAGGCCAACTGCTTATAAAGGGACCTTTATTTCTGAATGGAGAAAGATGGGATTTCGAGGTGGTGTGGAAACGTTTTTAAACATATGTAAGTGAAAGGAGGCGAGACGGCGTCGATAGAAGAAAACAAGCGGTTGACTCAACGTGAAGCTGAAGAGGTCTGGAATCAGAAGAATCTTGATGCAATAGATAAATTTTATTCTAAAAACTTCGTTAACCATGACCCTACCGATCCGGAAGTTAATGACTTTGAATCATATAAAAAGTCAGCCATAAGTGCTATTTCTGCCTTCCCTGATTTAAAACTCATTATTGATGATATGATTGCGGAAGGAAACAAGGTAGTGGCTCCCTGGACCACGCATGGGACAGATAAAGAAGCACTGCCAGGCATTCCTCCAACAGGAAAAGAAATGAGATGGACAGGAATTGTCATCTTTCGCTTTGCTGAAGGCAAAATTGAAGAAGCCTGGTGGGCTCAGGATAAGCTGAGCATGTTTCAACGGCCTTGGGTTATTCCGTCACCGAAATACCTATTTTCTCTGTCGAGTAAATTAAGGTGTAATCATCACCGATAACTCAAGAAGATGGGCAAAATGCTTAAAATTGGATATACCCCCCACATTTTATTCTCTATTAACACCTTCATTATTTTCTTGGTATTCATGGCTGGATGTGGGAAGCAGAAAACAATGCGACCAGGAGAAATCAAGGCGATAGTCCGGCGTGAAATTGAGGAACTCTGGAACAAAGGCAATTTGACTGTACTAAACGAGATCATCGCCCTCGATTATGTCAGGCATGAAGCTACTGAGGATATAAAAGGTCTTGAGGACTTCGGAGAATTTGTCACGGGGTTCCGTACCGCCTTTCCCGATGCCTATTTCAATATCAAAGATATGATTGTTGAAGGAGATAAGGTTGCAATGCGTTACATATTTAGTGGTATACATAAAGGCGATTATATGGACATCGTGTCTACTGGCGAGCAGATAACTGCAACAGGAATTAGCATCTCTTATATCGCTGGCGGCAAGATTAAAGAAACGTGGAATTATATTGACAAACTTAGCATATTGGTACAGCTCGGCTGGTGGGTTCCTCCAGAGAACTGGATCCTGGCTTATACGTGGGTTGAAGAGGCGGAACCGATAGCCACTGCTCCAGGTGACAGAGAGGAAAATAAAGCCATTGCTCGTCGTGGTCTAGAAGAACTCTGGAACACGGGAAGCCCGGAAATAGCAGACGAGATTTATACCGACAACTTTGTTAACCATGAAATTACCCATCTCCAGTACCGCGACCTCGAGAGTTATAAAAAGTATGTCACTGCGATTCACTCTGTTATGTCTGATTTCCGTGTCAGTATTGATGACATAATTGCCGAAAGGGACAAGGTCGCAGCACGCTGGACTGTTAGCGGTGCAGAAGAGAGAACGGGTAACTATTATACGTGGGGTGGAGTTACCATCTTTCGTCTCGCTGGCTGTAAGATAGCCGAGGCTTGGTGGAGTCGCGACGCCGTGAGCATAGCACAACAGATGGGTATTGCTCCTAAGGATACTGTGAAAAATAATATGAAATAAACCACAGCCCGTCTCAGACGGATCACAGAGTAAAAATTAATTCCCTCACCTCTAGCGGGTAGTTCTGTGGTTAGATTTTTCACAATACCATCATTTATGAGTCCTGCAAAATAGAAAATAAAATTGACAGGGATTGCCTGCCTACCATCAGGCAGGAAAGAGAACTTAAGAGATAAAAGATAAAGAAATGAAAAAGAAGAATCTCTTCCAATCTCTTTAGATCACTGTTAATGATAAAGTTTTTGAAGGCTGAACTTTACAATTATTATGGCGTTTTCTTCCTTTCTAACTGTTTGTTGTTGAAGTAGTTAGACTATATCATACAGTGGAGGAAATGTTAAGGAAATGATAATGCCTATGTGCGTATATATCAAAAGATTAGATTATTTTGCAGAAGTCATCCATCATTTAAAAAGGAGGTAAATATGAGGAGAATAGCCCTGGTCTGTCTTGCGTTTGGATTTGCATTTATCTCAGCGACCTGCAGTAGATTCAAGCCCTTCAGTTCACCACCAGAAGAGATAATGAAGCTGAAAGACTACGTATACTACCACAATGTATCGATAACCTATGACGGGAAGCACTATTTCACAATAAACGGTGGGAATGACCTGTACTTTACTTTAAATGAATATGATAGGGAGGGCAACTTTATAAGAAGTTATGACCTGCTTCTCGATGGAAGGGCCATTTTCTACAATCCAATAGATCACACGCTTTACCTCAAGGATTACGGAAGTGACCTATACAGAATTATGTTAAAGAAGGAAGACTACGATTATAAATTACTGGAATCATTCGAAGAATACAACAGCTCGCCAGCAATATCTCCTGACGGAAGCAAGATATACGAATTCATTGAGGGCACGGTCAGGGTCCTCGATTTTTACACAGGAGAGATCCTGGACAGGTTCTTTATTGAAGATTACTACGATAGCCACGGTTATAATATGAGCATAGCGGCCTCGGAAAAATATCTGTTCATCTGGGGAGATGAAAAAAAGGTCCTCGTCTACGATTTAAACGGGAGAAATGTCGGCGATATCAGCCTCCCGAGATTGGGCTTCGGTTTCTCCCTCTCCTACTGCAACGACATGTTGTGGATAGCAGAGGATGCCGACGCGGGTGAAGATGGTGGATACGGCTACTGGTTCGGCTACAAGCTCAAGTAAAAATCTATCTTATAATAATTTTCCCCTTGACATACTGTTAATTTGTTGATAGAATTACAGGTCCTCGTTTTTTGAATTTCGTCTATCGTGGCGTCAAAAAACTGGATTCCTATTAAAAAACTACTAAATTTCGACCGGCATCTGACGGCTTAATACCGTCTTTTTTATACCAGAATTCTCGTAGTCTTTTGAATATATGGAAAACCCAAGAGGCATATTGCACAGACTCTCGTCTCCGCCAGATATCTTGACTGGGAAAATCTGGAAGACCCTTTTACACCTCTCCCTGCCCATAATTCTTGCCAACGCATTCCACACATTCTATAATATTGCAGATGCATTCTGGTTGGGCAAATTGGGCAAAAGTGCGCTTGCCGCTCCTACCATAAGTTTCAATGTGCTCTTCGTCTTTATCTCCATCGCAAGCGGACTTGCGATCGGAGGAACCACTCTACTGGCTCAATATAAGGGTGCGAAAGACGAGGAAATGGTAAATGAAACAGCAGGCAATACATTTGTAATGATCGGCATTGTTTCAATAATATTAAGCGTAATAGGCTATCTCCTCACGCCACAGATCCTCAAGATACTGCAGACCCCTGGAGATGCTTACTTAGATACCTTTAATTATATGAGAATTACCTTTATTGGGATTCCATTCATATTTGGGTTCTATATCTACCGTGGCATCATGCAGGGCTACGGAGATACGATAAGCCCTCTGAAGGTCATTACTCTCTCTGTTGTATTGAACACTATACTTGATCCTCTTCTAATATTTGGATTGGGTCCTTTTCCAAAGCTCGGCGTTGCTGGCGCGGCTATTGCAACGATATTCTCTGAATTTCTCTCCTCTGTGATTGGAATATTCTTTTTGATCTCTGGTAGATACGGTGTGAAGGTGAGTCTCAGTGGATTTCGCTTCAACGCGGATATTATCAAATCCATATTTAAGATAGGTGTTCCTATTGCCTTCAGCCAGACAGGAACGTCACTGGGGTTCACGATACTGATGGGTATTGTAAATACTTTTGGCACGAGCGTGGTGGGAGCATTTGGAGTGGGTAACAGAATTGTATCCCTCCTTGTTCTACCTGCGATGGGTTTAGCGCAGGGTACAAGCACAGTGGTAGCACAGAATATCGGTGCGGACAGGATTGATAGAGCTGAAAGGGCGGTATGGACAGCAGCGGGAATCAACAGTCCAATAATCTTTGTATTTACTACCCTACTCTTCTTCTACGGTGGGTATGTGGTGAAGTTCTTTATAAATGACCCGGAGGTAATAGACATAGGGATGCGGATG
>CAZRTU010000033.1:0-10071 GCA_964603075.1 uncultured bacterium | reverse complement strand
GAAGGTTGCGAGTGGGATTTACTTTTCAAAGCTCCAAGTGGGTAAATTTTGTGAAGTAAAAAGAATGCTTTTGGTAAGAAGATAAAAATTGGAGGAATTATGAAGGAAAAGTTCTTGATAGTTATAGCATTGTTTATAATGCCTGTTTCAAGTGTATTCTCTTCTCCTCTAGGCTGGAGACCTGATGTGGAAGTAGGAATCCCTTATATTTTGTCCTATTCATAGCAGGGGGGGAGGTCATTCACATAGGCTGTTCAAATTATCACAAGAAAGAGAAATGTGGAGGACTGCGTTATAGGAGATCGTTTGATAGTGGTATTATATGGGAAACAGGGGGAAGTTTACCAAACGAAGGCAATTATTCTATTCGGCGATACGATCTCGACATGGTAGCAGATGATAACTTGTTGGGTTTAATCTGGTGTACGCGAGGAGTAGAGCCTTCCGGAGATGATGTAAGTTTTGCAAACTCGTTTAGTGGTGGAGATGCATGGAGCGACCGCTACGATGTTGGGCGGGGACGACATAGTACTCTTACCAGAGCAGATGGCTTATTCCATACAATCTGGGCAAGCAACAGGATTTCTGATAGCAACTACGAAATCTATTTCTCACAATCTGCAGATAGTGGTGTTACCTGGGAGGCTCCCACAAATCCCGATCCTTTGGATGGTGCAATGAGGCTCACAATAGCAGAGCGGAATTCCTGGCATCCAGCAATAGCAACTAATGATGAAGGAATAAACGTAGTATGGGCTGATAATAGATCTCTTGATACAACCAACTATGAAATATATTATAACCAGTCTCTCGATGGTGGGATAACGTGGACACATGGTTTAACGGGATACCCGCTTACAACAGAGAGTGGTACTTCCGAGTTTCCCTCTATTTCGACTTACGGAAACATTATAGTAATTGCCTGGCAGGATGACAGGAACGGTGAGGATGAGATATTCTTTAAACATTCAACAAACAATGGTGTAAATTGGGAAACTGATACGTATATATCAGCGGGAAGGCATCCTTCTATAACTTGCGATGAGGATGGTGTTCATATCGTATGGTCAGATGATGTCAGTGAGACTAATTCTGAAATATTCTATATACAATCAACTGATTGGGGAACCACATGGGATTCGGTCACAAGACTTACCTATGCAGAAGGTTCGTCTGAATCTCCGAAGATAATTGCTGATGACTGGGGAAGACATGTTATCTGGAAAGATTCCAGAGGTTATAATTCCCTTTACTACAAACAGAACGATATAATCCCACCATCTGCTCCCACAGGACTCTATGTGGATGCCATAGGCCTTTATCCTCGTTATGCTACTGTTATATTTGATTGGTTTGATAACTCTGAACCAGATCTTGAGGAGTATTATGCTTATAGAAGAGAGGGAGGTCAAAGCTGGGAGAGGAGAGGTTCGAGTTTGGAGAGTTACTGGCAGGATAACTGCAATTATGACACTCATTACTGGTACTATGTCGCAGCTGTGGACATGGCAAAGAATGAGAGTGGGGCTTCGAATATAGTTCATGTCTATGTCCCACGTCCAGGTTCTATGATGATTGCTGGAATAGGCAATGCATCTCCTTCGCCATATCTGGTTCAGCGAACAGGCTATCGAAATTGTGGGAATACATTTGAATACACAATGGATTATGATACTGAAGAATTAATATACAGATTCGAAAACCTTGTTCCAGAGAAATTCTATCTCCTTGCCTTGATTCATTACGCAGTGGATAATTCTCGAATTCAGGCACTTGATGTTGAGGGAGTTACTCTCCTTAACGGCTTCTCAGTCACTAATAAACCTGGTTTTGACGCCCTTTGGATACCTCAGCAATTATATCAAGATGGCGAGATACAAACAAATATTCGCAAAGTAATTGGAGAAGATGCTGTAATTTCTGAGATTATAGTAGCAGAATTTGACGCTACATTTGAGATTTATGGTGGCGGTAGTGGCGGTGGAACCCAAACTGCTGACGAAAATTTACCAATTTTGCATTCCATATTAACTTATCCAAATCCGGCCAGGAATGACATGAGAATCAAATTTGGTCTTCCAAAGGAAGAGAAAGTTTCACTCATAATCTACGATGTATCAGGCAGAGAGATTGAATTTATTGTTGATAAAGTACTGAGGGCGGGTTATTATACTATAAGATTGGATAATATGAATCTCCCCTCAGGAATATACTTCGCAAGACTTGTGACTGATAATTATACGGAGATAAAGAAACTTGTGGTGATGAAGTAAGGCTGAAACTAAGTCTGCATCCAGATAAGGGGGGAGTTGAATACTCCCCTTTTATTCGTTTAACATTAGCCTCAACTTTAGTATCCTTCTTCTCTTGTTTATTTCTTTACCTCATCTCTTTGCTTATTATCTGGGATGATTTCGTGCATGGTTTCATAGAGGTTAGATAGCATGTAGGATGTTTAAACAACTATCTCTTACTAAATGCTTGCAATTTAGAAAAACTTGTGGTATAATAACAGATACGCTAATTTTTATCTACTACCATGTCCTGTGATTCTCCAAAGTTTATCGTGGATTTCATGCTGGGCAAACTTGCCCGTAATCTGCGCCTTTTGGGTTTTGACACAGTATATATAAGGCATCTTGACAGGGAATCCCTGTTTTCTCGCATGCTCGAAGAGGAAAGGATATTATTGACCAGGGCTCACTGCTTCCCTGAGAGAGACGATGTATTCATAACAGATTCAGATGATCCATACCACCAGACAAGAGAGGTAATTAGAGCGTTTAAACTCATACCCCATCCTTTTGCAAGATGCACAGTCTGTAATTTCCCTCTCGAGAGCGTAGAAAAAACGGAGGTAAAAGAACACGTTCCCCCTTATGTCTACAGGACTCATAGAGAATTCAGCAGGTGTCCCAGTTGTGGAAGGATATACTGGAAGGGAACCCATTATGAGAAGATCAGTAGGTTAATAAGTGAGATATTGGAAGAGGAATAGTATGAGAGTCGAGTGCAAAATAATACTTAGGCTGAAGATATTTATAGCGATTCTTCCTTTATTAGTTGGATGTATTGGGATAGAGAGAAGGACCGTATCGAGGATTGGAGAGGTGAGGGGAGAACCTGAGGTAAGAGTATTGATAGGTGATAAGGGGGGGGTCATAGGAGCTGATGGGACTATGTACATCCATAAAGGAACAAAGGTTTTCAGGGTATCATCGGGTGAGATTGAGCTTAAACAGGGTGGAATTCACAGAGGGGATGAGAAGCTCTTGGACGCAAACCCATCTGTGAGATTGAGCTTTGAAGATGAGAGATTTAGATTTAATGGGAAAGCCTATAGAGGAGAGGTGATATTCAAAAAAACGCTTGTAATTAACAAAGTTCCTCTTGAGTCTTACCTGTACTCTGTAGTAGGTTGCGAGTTTAATTGTGGAGAGATTGAGGCAATGAGAGCAGGTGCCTGCGCAGCGAGAAGTTATGCCTTGTATCATTTGAAAGCCGATAATGATTATGATTTGGTCTCGTCTGACCAGGATCAGGTATATAAAGGGGCTGGTTCAGAGACTGAGAATTCAAGGGCTGCTTGTGATTATACCCGAGGTGTGGTGTGCGTGTATAGAGGTAGATTGATAAATGCAATGTATTCCTCCGCTTGCGGTGGAAAGACAGCAAACGCAAAAGACGTGGTTGGAAAAGATATACCGTACTTAAAGAGTCGTCCATGCAGCTACTGTGAGATATCTCCATCCTATTCGTGGACAAAAAAATATTCCAGCCAGAATTTCCATGAGTTCGTTGGTGAGAGATTAAGAATGCTTAAAGGAAAAGACCCTGGGAGAATTAAGTATGTGAATATAAAGAAGAGAGACTCTTCGGGACGGGTGAAGGAACTCGCTGTCGGGACAGATAAAGGCAACATCCTTTTGTATGGCGAAGATGTAAGGAGTCTTTTGGATTTAAAGAGTAGATACTTTGACATCAGGAAGCGTGGTGACTGGGTATACATAGAGGGAAAGGGATGGGGACATGGCGTTGGTATGTGTGCCTGGGGGGCAATTGGTATGGCAAAGAAGGGCAAAAGCTTTAAGGAAATACTTAGGTACTACTACCGAGGGATAAGTATAAAGAAGTTATATTGACAGACCCAACAGGCCGGTGAATCCCAGAAAGGCAAGGGATGTGAGAGAGGCTGTTATGAAGGCTATCGGTGCTCCCTTTAATGCATTGGGGACAGGAGCAAGGTCTATCTGTTCCCTCATACCCGCCATAAGTAAAAGGGCGAGTGCAAACCCCAATGCGGTTCCTATTGAAAATACGGTTGCTTGAAGAAGTGTGTAATTATAGTCTATAAGAAGGAAGGTCGTTCCAAGAATTGCACAGTTTGTCGTGATAAGAGGCAGGTATATTCCGAGTGCCTGATAGAGAGTTGGTACATTTTTCTTAAGGAATAGCTCTATGAGCTGTACCAGAGACGCAATAACCAGAATAAAGGCGGCGGTTCTCAAGAAGATTAAATCAAAGGGTACAAGTATATGGCGATATATGAAGAAAGTTATCCAAGATGCAAGCAACATAACGAAGAATACAGCCATACTCATGCCCACCGCGGTATCTATCTTTTTGGATACACCGAAGTAGGGACAGAGTCCCAGAAATCGCATCAGCACGATATTGTTTACCAGAAAAGCCGATAGGAATATCAGAAAGTGTGACATAGCAGAGAATTTTAGATTTTATATTGACGATTGTCAATAATTACGCATGGCTTCTTTTTAAATGATTCATAATCCCCATAAGAAAAGCAATTACGAGAAACCCCCCTGGTGGGAGGATCATGAATATCACAGAATTATTCTGAAAGCCCTGAGGCAGGATATCATAGCCGAAGATTGTTCCGCTTCCAAGTATTTCTCTTATCGTACCCATCAAGAAGATAGCAAAGGTGAAACCTATCCCAGAACCTATTCCATCGAGAAATGATGCCAGCACGCTATTCTTATAAGCAAAACCTTCCGCTCTTCCCAGCACAATACAGTTAACCACGATTAGCGGGACAAAGACCCCCAAGTTCCCGTACAGGTCGGGAATGAAGGCGTGCATGGTATAGTCTATTACGGTAACAAAGGTTGAGATTATTATAATAAAGACGGGGATCCTGATGTTTTCAGGTATAAACTTGCGAAGGCTAGATACAGTGATATTCGAGAGAGTGAGAACGAAGATAACTGCCATACCCATACCGAGGGCATTAAAAGCCGTGGTTGATACGGCAAGTACAGGGCAGAGCCCTATCATCAAGACCAGAACGGGATTATTCTTAATGATCCCCTCGGTAAAATTCTTCAGCATGGGCGGATTATACAATAAAATTTTCCAAAAGTCAAGGAAAAAAACTAATCGAGCCTGTTAGGCATAATTAAATTTAGGGAATGTCCCAAAGTTACGTGATGAATATTCAGTTAATACAATCTTTTGGTAATTGGCAGTACGGGTTATTAAAATCCCCATGATGTTTTTTAGGCAGATTGCAAGACGCCTGCCTGACGGCAGACAGGTGGGCAAGCAAAAGAAATGAAGAAGATAATGCGATTCGGTATAAGTCTAAGCACTTTTACCCTCACCATATTCTTTATCACGAAGGTTTGAGACATCGTCAAAAGATAAAATAATTTTCTCGGGTATACGTTTACTATTATGAGTATGGAGAAAAGCGATTGTATTCTCATAGAGGAGTACAAAAAAGGTAACCAAGATGCCTTTGCAGAATTATTCAACAGGTACAAAAATACGGTCTACAATTTCATTTTTCGACTCGTTCGTAATCCGGATACAGCCGAGGATTTATTGGAGAATACGTTCATAAAGGTGATAAAGAGTCTCGACAGATACAAGGAGAGATCCAAGTTCAAGCAATGGTTATTCAGTATAGCCAATTCGGTCACTATAGACT
Organism: uncultured bacterium; assembly: GCA_964603075.1. Classification (GTDB taxonomy): domain Bacteria; phylum Hydrothermota; class UBA3073; order UBA3073; family UBA3073; genus JAGMCL01. The sequence goes on along the minus strand of CAZRTU010000033.1, from coordinate 4,118 downwards.
ATCTGAGGAAGAGAAAAAAGGAATACATAGTAGACCCCATTGAAGATTGGATGGAACTTTCAGACAATTCACCCTCACCACAGGTGATAGTTGAACAGGAAGAATTAAAAAGCTATTTAGAAGATAAAATAAATAGCCTTTCACCGAAGCAGAAACAGGTCTTTATTATGAGACAGGAGAGCGATTTGACCTTTAAAGAGATTGCAGAGATATTGGATTGTCCTCTTTCTACCGTGCTTTCGAGAATGCACAATGCTGTGGTAAATCTTAGGAAATTTTTGAGTGAGTGTGATTATGAGATTTGAAGAGTATGAGGAATACCGTGTGCTATATGCGTGCGGCTAATTGAAGGATAAGGAGAAGAGGAAATTCGAAGATCATCTTCATTCCTGTCCTTACTGTCAGAAGTATATAGAGGAGTTTGTGGGTGTCCTTTCATTATATCACACGCTTCCCAAGAAGGGACCATCGGAAAGGACTGTAAGGCGCATTCTGAAGAGAGCAGGCAGATTCTATAGACCAGCTTCCGAGAGGAGGAGAATCTTGATCAACCGTAGGGTGGGTTGGTCTATACCAGTATTTGCTGGCGCTGTCGCGCTTCTTTTACTCTTTATACTCCCGCGCATCAGAACCCGAGACATTGCATATGATTTTGAAGGGAAAGTATGGAGTATGAGTCAGGAGATCATACTTATGACAGAGAGCGTGAGCCTGGACAGTGATATAGATTCGAGGATAGATGGTTTAGTTTCAGAATTGTCTTTTATAGAGGAAGAGTGGTGATAGATTAGCCGGATTTTATAAATTGTTTATGATATTATCCTAAAGGAGGTGTTATGAGATTGATATTGCTAGGGTTGATTATAGCAACCACTGTATTGTTCGCCCGACCTTTCGAGAAGAAGGAATACAATTTTCCTATTATTGGCAAATTGAGCGAACAGGAGAGGGAAGAGGCAGTCGATTTTATAGAAAGGTATGGTGGCGAACTTAGGGTAAGTATGTTGGAAGAGCTTAAGTGGCGAGCTCCTTTTGAGTACGAACGTCACCTGAGAAGATCGCTTATGAAGAAGAGGGATCTCGAGAGGCTGATGGAAAAAGATGAAGAGCTTTACCGCACCTTTCTGGGGGTTCTTGAGCTGGAGCGCCATAGTTACGACCTTGCTGCAGAATATAGAAAAACCGAGAATGAGGGAGTAAAAGACGAGATAAAAGCGGAATTAAAAGGGATCCTTTCAAGAGAATTCGACTTGAAACAGGAGGAGAGAACTACAAGGATAAAACACTTAGAAGAGGAGATAGCAGACCTTAAAGACGGACTTGAAGATAGAGAAAGAAGAAAGGAAAAGATAGTTGAAAGGAGGCTTGAGGTACTGCTTGACAAGAGCAAGTATCTCGAATGGTAAATCTTTTTCATGTTATTACAATTTGATGGGATACCGTTACTTGATAATCTTCTCGGTATCCCATTTTTTATTTCAAAGGTTTAATCTCGGTCTTTTTCAAAATCCCGGATAGATTTTACTTGACATTTATATATTTGTAGGTTATAATTCCCCATTAAAATTACGATCTGCTACATTCTCTTTTCCTTGATATCTCTTTTGCATTACTCTAAGTACCTTCTATTTTTATGCATCCTCTTGATTTCCTTTTTCTACTCCGTCCAATCTTACTCATCCCTGTGTGGATAATCTTTCTCTTGGGCTACCATAGAGCCGGGGCCTCGATATTCCATATATCACGTTATTTTATACTGGGCTTTCTGACATTTACTTTCCTTATGGGCACTGTCTATATAATAAACCAGATAGCAGATATCGAGACGGACAGGGCAAATAAGAAACTGTTTATACTTCCTGAGGGTCTTGTTTCAGTAAAATCTGCTCATATTGAAATTATAGTTCTGGTAGTCGCTGTTTTCGGACTCTCATTCTATTTTCCGCCAACCTACAGAATCTTTCTCTTAATCTCATTCTTGCTGGGTCTATTGTATTCCGTTAAGCCATTTAAATTTAAGAGCCGACCCTACCTTGATCTTTTCTCGAATGCCGTCGGACATGGTTTTTTGGCCTTCTCCCTCGGTTGGTTGTCCTTTAGAGAGTTCTCTTTTGATACATTTGTCTATTCGATTCCATATGACTTTGCTATAGGAGGTGTCTTTTTACTGTGTACGGTTATCGACATAGCTGGGGATAGGAAGACAGGGGAGAAGACAACGGGGGTTTGCCTCGGAGAGACCAATACAACCTTATTTGCGACGATTCTAATGATATGTTCGGTTGTTTCATCTATCTTTGTGAGAGATTTCATATGTCTTTCGGTAGCCTCGATATCGACATTATTTTTTGTGTTCGTCCATATTTTGAGACAGAAGACCTCCAAGGCAATACAAGGAAAATCCGTCAGCAGGGAGAGAAGCAGAAAATTACTCCTCTTCACTGCAGGTCTGCCTGTATATTCGTTTACTCTTGTTTGCTGCTTTCTATATCCATGGTTTTTGGTAGTGCTTATCCTCTTAGTTTTGCTTACCAGGTTCTATTACAAGAAGAGATTCGATGTCGTTTACCCTAAGATATAATGTAAGGATCTTGTTTGTTGTTAAACGATAAGGATACGCTTTATATAAGATGTCTATGTAATAAATATGTTACTAATCTTTCTCATATTTTCTCTTGATTCGCTCCTCTCTGTGGGTATCGAATATGGCTATCTGGAGAGATATGACAGTGCCGAATCGGAATTTCTCAAGGCTCGTTACATATATCCAGATAATCCAGCACCATATTACTTCCTCTCGATGCTTTATGCAGCTTATATGACGGACTTCGGTACCGATACATTAGAAGGTAAGTTTTATGCGTATGTCGATACCACTGTGAGTAAATCAGATTCCATACTGAAGGGCAGAGAAGATGCATGGGCGTATCTCTGGAAGGGAGGAGCACTTATGAATAGAGCATACTACAGATACGAGAGTGGAGATGTGATTGGCATGTTAGAGGACGGCGTTGATGCCTGTCGAGAATTGAATAGGAGTCTGGGAATCGATTCCAGCCTTTATGATGCCTACATTGGTATAGGTGTACAGGATTACATAAGCTATAGATTTAAGAACATACTCCCTTTTGTAGGTATAAACAATAAGTGGAGGACGAAGCTAGAGATAGCCGCTGATTCTGCAAGGTTTTTGAGGGTGGCTGCCAGTAGTACCCTGGCAGTGCTCCTCATCGAGGAAAAAGATTGGGACGATGCAATAGGTTTGACCAAAGGTCTGCTTGAGGAATATCCTGATTCACGGACTTTCACCTGGACTTTAGCCAAGGCTTATTACGGGAAGAGGGACTGGAAGAAAGCCGAAGAAACCTATAAAAAATTGATAAGATTGATAGAGACTGGGCAACCGTGTGCACACTATCCTCTGATATTCGCAATGGACAAACTTATGCAGATTTATTATTTTAGAGAGAAATATGAGAGGTGTAGAATAGAGGTCTCCAAGATACTTGATATCACTGAGGATTTGGGTGAGAGATACAAGCTTTTCAGAAAGAGGGCAAGGAGTTTTCTGACCAAAGGGTGATGATATGGAAAACTTTATGAAGGGTGCACTCCATGAAGCCGAACTCGCTATGAAGGAAGGAGAAGTTCCAGTAGGTGCAGTTGTTGTTTTGGAGGGGAAAATAATAGGCAGAGGTCATAATCGAATCGAGGGTCTTAAAGACCCCACAGCTCATGCGGAGATAATAGCGATAACGAGTGCCTGCAACTTTATATCTAAGTGGAGGCTGGTCGGAGCAACCATATATGTAACCTTGGAACCCTGTCCTATGTGTGCTGGTGCCATAATGCTTTCAAGAATAAGCAGGTGTGTTTTTGGAACTACAGACCCTATCATGGGTGCCTTTGGCAGCGTGTATGATATAAAGAGTCCAAAACTAGAGGTTCTGGGCGGTGTCCTGAACCGGGAATGCCTTAGCCTGATCCAGGATTTTTTTAAAACCAGAAGAGAGGAATAAACTTGAGACCAATGTCCATTACTGCTGTATCTTCAAACACCACTTGGTTGACCTCTTTAGTATTCTGAGAACCCTATTATGTCAAGGACGTCAGGATTG
>CAZRTU010000032.1:6899-10073 GCA_964603075.1 uncultured bacterium | reverse complement strand
ATTAAAGGGCAGAAATTAGCAAATAGCGAATAGAAAATAGAAGGAGAAAGGGAGAAATAAAGACTAAAGACATAAGACTTAAGACCAAAAAATTTAAATAGGAGTGGAGGATGATTAGAAAGAAGAGAATATTCATTATACTGGGTATTGTAATCTTCGTAGTTATAATCGTGGTGGTTAGTCTTGCCAGAAAAGAGAGAGGCAAAAAGGTTACAGCCAAAACTGCAAGAAGGGAGAATATAGTCTCTAAAGTCAATGCGGAGGGCATTCTCAGAGCTCTAAATCAGGTTCAGATAGGCAGTGACGTGATGGGTAGACTGGTTGAGATAAGAGTAAACGAAGGGGATAGGGTCAAAAAAGACGATGTACTCTGTATAATAGAACAGAACACGTATCTTGCCAGGCTTAATCAGGCGAAAGCTTCGTTAGACTTCTTACAGGCGAAACTTTTCAAGGTTGAAGAGGACTTAATGAGGAGCAAAGAGCTATTTGAAAGCAAATTAATATCCCGCGAACAGCATGAACAGCAAAGACTTAGTTATGAGATGGCTAAGGCAGATGCAGATGCTGCTTTAGAGGTATACAATGAGGCAAAAGAGAATTATAATAAAACTATTATAAAGTCTCCTGCGGGTGGTGAAGTTGTGCAGATAAATAAAGAGGAAGGAGAGATGGTTGTTATGGGAACTATCAGCACTCCCGGTTCTGTGATTATGACTATAGCAGAACGTTCTAAAATGATGGTTAAGGCGCTTGTAGATGAGACCGAGATAGTAAAGATTGAGCCTGGACAGCCCTCGAAAGTAGAGGTCGATGCTTTGCCAGATACGACCTTCAATGGCGAGGTCACGAGAATAGGAGGTATTCCAGAAAGTTCAGTCTACAGTTATGAAGAGGCTATTAACTTTCCTATCGAGATCGAGATAGAAGGGACGCCCAGCAAACTTTATCCTGGTATGTCTGCTTCATGCGAGATCACAGTCGGCATCAAAGATTCTGTTGTTGTTATACCATATACGTCTGTTGGTAGGAAGACGATCGATGGTGAGGAGAGTGATGTTTTATTTATCACAAAGGGAAGAAATGCCAAGCTTGTTACCGTTAAGCTTGGAATGACGGGAGAAAATGGTATAGAGATTATTGAGGGAATCTCAGAAGGAGATACCGTTCTGACCGGTCCGTATAAGACTCTAAGAGAGCTGGAAGATGGCGATATAGTAGAGGTAGAGGTTAAACAGAATTCAGTTTTTGGAGAAGGAGGAAAGGAGACAGGAGTGACAGGAAAGAAGCGCGGGAGAGTTACAGTGAGAGTGGGGGGATGATGATAATAGAGACCAAAGATATAACAAGAGTCTATAAGATGGGCAACGTGGATGTTAACGCTCTAAGGGGTGTCGATCTTAAGATAGAGGAAGGAGAGTTTATTGCCATTATGGGACCATCAGGTTCTGGCAAGTCGACCCTCATGCATATATTAGGCTGTCTTGATACGCCTTCTTCAGGCACCTATCTATTCAGAGGAAAAGAGGTACAGAATCTCTCCGAGGATGAGCTCGCGAATATCAGGAATCGTGAAGTGGGCTTTGTCTTCCAGACCTTCAATCTCTTGCCCAGGATGAAGGCTCACGAGAACGTTGAGCTGCCACTACTCTATGCAAGAGGTAATAGTGGCACTATAAGAGAGCGGGCCTTGAGTACCCTCGAGCGTGTAGGTCTCGAAGACCGAGTCAATCATAGACCTGCCGAACTTTCAGGAGGTGAGAGACAGAGAGTAGCTATAGCCAGGGCGCTTGTTAACAGTCCTAAACTCATTCTCGCTGACGAGCCAACCGGCAATCTTGATTCAAAAACTGGCGAAGAGATTATGGAGCTCTTCAGAAGCCTTCATAATGAAGGAAAGACTATAATTGTGGTGACACACGACGAAGAGATAAGTGGACGCTCTGACAGGGTGGTAAAGATCAAAGACGGTACCATCATTTAATAACCTTCCTTCACCATTGTAGTATTCCTCTCGACCTCCTTCCATGCGAACAAAATCCCCTTAAGTTTTTCGTAAGAAGAAATATAAAATTTCTTGACTTTTGACAAAATTTGTGTTATAATATTCGCATATTCGAATATGCGAATATTAGAGAGGAATGAATGGAAGAGTTGGTGAAGACCATAAAGGCTATTTCTGATGAGACGAGGGTCAGGATTGTCAAACTCCTTATCGGGAATAAAAGCCTGTGCGTATGTGAGATTATGGACGCACTCGATATAACTCAAACGAGGGCTTCCAAGAACCTTAAGATACTTAAGGATGCCGGGTTTGTGGTTGACAGAAGAGAAGGGGCATGGGTTCATTACTCAATAGACGAGAATCCGTCGGTATATGTGGAGGGAGTTCTGAGACTTTTGAAGGAATGGCTTTCTGATGATCAAGCGATTAAAGGGACACAAAGAAGAAAAAAAACCTATGCAGCAGGCTAAAATAGATTGCCTGGAGGAAAAATGTTAATAAAATTATTCGAGGGTGGATTTAACGCCTTATTAGATTATCTCTCGTTTCATGTTCTTACATGCCTAATACCTGCTTTTTTTATCGCAGGTGGGATATCTGTCTTTATTTCTCGAGAAGTAGTATTAAGATATTTTGGTGCAGGTGCAAAAAAGTGGATGTCCTACAGCATAGCGTCTATTTCTGGAACCATTCTCGCTGTCTGTTCCTGTACCATCCTGCCCCTCTTTGGGGGGATATACAAAATGGGCGCGGGTATCGGGCCAGCATTGGCTTTCCTTTACTCCGGTCCTGCAATTAATATCCTTGCGATTGTTTATACTGCGAAGCTTATAGGTTATGACATTGGAATAGCAAGATTTATTGGTGCTGTTCTTTTCTCAATAGTTATTGGTTTAATTATGGCAACGATTTACAGGCGGGAGGAGTCTGAAAAAGTAAAAAGGGATTTAGTCATGCCGGATATGGGTCCTAAAAAACCCCTGTGGCAACTTCTAATTTTTTTTGGCCTACTCGTTGGCATACTGATATTCGGTGCCTCAAAGCAATGGATTATCACTGGGTTGTTTATATTATCACTGATCTTATACCTACGACTGTGGTTCAACAAAGAGGAAATACTGGGGTGGATGTCTGCTACATTAAGATTCGTTAAGAAGATTTTCCCTGAT
>CAZRTU010000032.1:0-6889 GCA_964603075.1 uncultured bacterium | reverse complement strand
GCAGGGATATTAAAGACTTTTATGCCTCAAGAAGTAGTCTCCAGATGGGTTGGCGGAAATAGCATACGCTCAAATTTTATAGCTTCCATATTCGGTGCATTAATGTATTTTGCTACCCTTACTGAGGTTCCAATTATTAAAGCGTTTATGGAACTGAGTATGGGAAAGGGTCCAGCCCTGGCACTGCTTCTCGCCGGGCCAGCCATTAGCTTACCAAACATGCTTGTTATTCGAAACATAATGGGAAATACAAAGACCCTTTTATACATTCTTCTTGTTATTATAATGTCGACTCTCACAGGTTTCATGTTTGGATTTGTTAATGCTAAATTAGGAGCTTAGGTGAAGATAGAGATACTTGGTATAGGTTGTCCCGGGTGTAGAAAGACCGCTTCGAACGTAGAAAAGGCAGTAGAGGAGGTTGGTATTGATGTGGAGATTGTGAAGATCGAGAAGATAGAGGAGATCATAAAATATGGGGTAATGGAGACACCCGCTTTGGTGGTAGACGCTAGTATTAAGTGTGTTGGTAGAATTCCTACAGTCGATGAGATCAAAGAGTGGTTGATGTAAGCCTTGTTCTCCTTATTTACTTCAGGGTTCGCAAACAGTTAGAGAAATGGAATTATCATGAAGAACGTTAATCAAACATTACCACTTATATTATTTTTATTATCGCAAACCTCTCTGTCGGCATTTTCTTATACGGATGCCATAGAGCCAGAGATTTGTATGTACGTTTTTTACGAACAGGATTGTAATGAATGTCGGTATATAATAGACGATTTTTTGCCTAAGGTAATTGAGGCATACAGAGAAAGTATAAACATAGAGTATTTTGAACTTAGCAGACCTGAGAACTATGAAGCGTTGGTAAGGCTTGAGGAGAGTAAAAATGATGAGGATAATGAGATTCCGATTATAATAGTTGGGGAGTATATTTTAGGGTATGATGAAATTGAGGGAAGACTTGAGGAGATTTTGAAGGATTATGCAAAAGAGGGAATTCCTTTCCAGAGTAAGAACTTATTAAAGGATGCCTATTACACTGAAGAACCAGAGTGGAAAGGAGAGAGAAAAGGATACGGTATGGAGGAGCCAGAACTCCCCTTGGTATATCTCGCCTACTTCTATGAGCCGTTTTGTCAGGAGTGCGACCGTGCTGAAACTCGACTTAATTATCTCCAATGGAAATATCCCAATCTTGTCGTCGAGAAGTTTAATATTGCCGATACAGAGGTCAAGAGATTGGCAGAGGCACTGGGCGAGATATACGATTTGGCAGAGAAAAATAGAATGGCGACTCCCTCTATCTTCATTGGAGAGGAATATCTGATAGCGGGACAGATAAATGATAAAACCCTCAACGAGGCTATCGAAAAGTATGTGGACAAGGGGACGAGTCCACCATGGGAGCTGGTAGAGAACGACCTTCAGGAGGCTGAGAGGAACATAATAAACAGATTTGAGGGATTGGGTGTGACCACAGTATTCCTCGCCGGTTTAGTCGATGGTGTGAATCCCTGCGCATTTGTAACAATAATCTTCTTTATATCATATCTCGCTCTGGTCGGCAGGACGGGAAGAACACTCTTACTAACGGGCTCTGCCTTTACGGCAGGAGTCTTCTCTACCTACCTGCTTATAGGACTTGGGCTGCTTAAATTCATTCAGTCTCTGTCTTTGCTGCCGACCGTAGCGAAGGTCGTCTATCTTTTGACTGCACTCGGGGTGATTGTACTTGGAGTCTTATCTATCTATGACTTTATCAAATATCTCAAGGGGAGTTACAAGGAATCCATACTCAAGCTTCCAAGGTTTTTACAGAAGAGGATCCATAGAGAGGTACACCGCAGGTTGGAGTCGGGGAATTATGTCCTTGGAGCATTCGTTACTGGATTCCTCGTATCGATACTTGAGTTTGCATGCACCGGACAGGTCTACCTGCCCACCATAATATTCGTTACAAATATCCAACCTTTGAGAGCGAGGGCTATCATCTATTTGGTTATCTACAATCTATTCTTTATCTTGCCCCTGCTTATTATCTTTCTGCTGGCGTATAGAGGCATGAGTTCGGAACGGCTTGCCTTGTTCTGGAGGAGACAGGGAGGATATACAAAGTTATTTCTGGCTTTAATCTTTTTCTCTCTTGGTGGCTTTTTGATATTCTCTATGTTATAGAAAGGGGAAGAAATGGAGGGCATAACAAGGATTAAAATGTTGGTATTCCTCCTTATACTCATTTGCGGTATTTTACATGCCGGTGATGAAGATAGTCTGTCTGCACCACCTCCTGATATTCGATTTGAAGAGGGGGTCTTCGATTTCGGTATAGTATTGAAGGGGGAAAAAGTAACCCATATCTTTAAATTTAAGAACGAGGGCGAAGGTTTACTTAGGATTGAAAAGGTCAGGTCTACCTGCGGCTGTACAACTGCCGACCTCAAATCTAAAGAGATCCTGCCGGGTGGAGAGGGTGAGATAGAAGTGAGATTTAGTTCGGGAGCCTATAATGGACAGATTACAAAGAGAGTATATGTTCACTCGAACGACCCGGATGAAGGAATTGTTGCACTGGAGATAAAAGGGAGGGTAAAGAGTGATGTCAGAGTTATCCCCAGCAGATTGTATCTGGGTGAGATCGAAAAGGGCGAGGGGGGGACGTGGAAGTTTAAGGTCATACCAGTCGATATCGAAAAATTAAACATAATAAAGTTGGAGACAGATTGCAGATATATCTCCTTAAAGAAGGCAAAATATAATGAGGGTGACAAGACAGGATACGAGATTACTCTCGTGCTAAGCCCCCAGGTGCCTGAAGGCGATTTTTATGGGGTGATCAGTATACATACAAACAGTGATTTGCAGCCAGTTATTAATGTGGAGGTTTCAGGGAAGGTCCTTGGAGAGATAGATGTTATCCCAAAAGAGATAGATTTTGATATTTCACGTGATGATTCACTGGTACTTTCTATAACCCTTGAGCAAAGAGGGAGGAGGGGGGTCTATATAAACGGGGCGAAAGACGAGTTAGGATATTTCACAGCCGCTTTATTTCTTCTGGTGCATAAAGGACAGCTGGGAGAGGGAGTGGTTTACAGGCTAAAGTTAAAGCCTACACCAACAGCCCCTTCAGGGCAAATTAGGGAGACCTTAAAGATATACACCAATGACGAGAACCAACCTGAACTTGATATAATCCTCGATGGTATTATCCATTAGAATGAGATTGATTAACCTTTGATAGAAGCCTTCATTGAGGCATAGATAAGCGTTGGGTAGATTTCGAAGCCCACTTACAAAAACTTGTTGACATAGGTATTTTTTTATGATATAATTAGGCAGACGAAGGTTCTAATTTTATTATTTATTATTCTATTTGTTTTCGTATTATTTGGTATAATTACCTGATATATGAAAAAGCGAATACTGATATCCACACTGCTTGATGAGTATAGAATTGCGGTGATCGAAGATGATGTGCTTGTGGAATTATATATTGAGCGACCCGGGCTTGTAAAGAGGGTCGGAAATATTTATAAGGGCAAAGTGCTCTCCATAAACCCTGAGTTGAATGCTGCATTTGTTGATATAGGCGTGGAGAGATCTGCCTTCCTTCCCTTATCGAGAGAGAGGGAAGAGCTGCTTGGAGGAGAGGATGTACTGGAAGATCTCCTTGAGGAGCGAAAGTTGTCAAAAGGAGACGATGTCCTTGTCCAGGTAACCAAAGAGGGCATCGACAGGAAGGGTGCCAGAATTACCCAGTATTGTTCCCTTCCAGGCAGATATCTTGTCCTGATGATAGGAGTAAGACATACCGGGATATCAAGGAGGATATCGAACCCCAAAGAAAGGTATAGATTGAGAAAGATAGTCCAGAAAATCAAACCCGATGATTTTGGTGTTATAATAAGGACTGCAGCGCAGAAGGTGGACACAGGTGAACTAAAGAGAGACCTCAGGATGCTGATGAACATGTGGAAAAAGCTGGAGAAGATTACCCTTAAAAAATCAGCTCCATTCCTTCTTTACGAGGACACCGATTTTATTACGGCTTATGTGAGAGACAATCTTGCCCCTGATGTGGACTCTATTATCATGGATTCAAAACGTACCTACAGAGGAGCCTATAAATATGTCAAGAGATTCTCTCCAAACTATCTCTCAAAAATACAGTTACATGACTCACCAGCACCTCTTTTTGATGTTTACAGGATAAATGAATGGCTTAAGAAGAGCTTCGAAAAGAAGATAAAGCTTCCTTCGGGTGGATATATCATAATCGAAGAGACCGAGGCACTGGTTGCCGTTGATGTAAATAGCGGTTCATTCAAGGGTCAGAAAGATGCTGAATTGATGAGTTTTACCACCAATATGGAGGCGGCAAAGGAGGTTGCGAGACAGCTTAGACTCCGAAATAAGGGAGGAGTAATCGTTATAGATTTTATTGACATGTATGATGCGTCTCACAAAAGAAAGGTCGTCAATACATTGAAGAAAGAGTTGAAGAAGGATAAAACCAAGAGCAGGGTTTATGGAATGACAAAACTTGGACTGGTTCAGCTTACCAGGAAGCGCTCTCATCTATCTCTGAGCCGTATACTATTTGATAACTGTCCTATATGTGAGGGTAGCGGACATATACCCTCACTACCTGAGGTCACCTCGAGACTCGAGCAGACTCTTCTATCTCAGGAGTCAAAGAAGAGCCTAAAAATAAGCGCAAAAGACTATATAATCAAACATCTGCAGTCTGTCGGGTTTAATAAGTTGAGACAGATAATGAAGATAAAAAAATTACGCCTGTCATTCGAAGTTGACCCTGATATAGATTATGGCGAGTTGATAATTACAGATTTAGGAACAGAAAAAGAGTACAGAATAGGGAGATAGCGCAGATTATGAGGCTAAATAAATTTTTGAGCAGAGTAGGGATTGCATCGAGAAGAAAGGCAGATAGATTAATAAGTGATGGGAAAGTGAGAGTAAATGGTGTTACTGCCGATATCGGAACGACAATTGACCCTGAGGAAGACGAGATTAGTGTCGATGGTGAGGTAGTCAAGGAAAAAAAATATCTATACCTGGCATTCTATAAGCCCAGAGGCTGTGTGACAACCCTGTCTGACCCCCATGCTGATGTGACTCTGAAGGATTATATTCCCGATGGCTTATTTCCTGTGGGCAGACTTGACAAAGATGCAGAGGGTCTTCTGATTTTAACAAACGACGGAGATTTCGCCTACAATATCGCCCACCCTAAATTCTCTGTTGAGAAAGAATATGAGGTTCTAACATCGAGAACGCCGACTCCAAGGGAGATGAAGATGATGGTAGAAGGGGTGGAGTCCGAAGGCGAGATTATTAGGGCAGTTTCAGTTACCCGAGATGACGAGGCTATAAAAGTGGTTATGACCGAGGGTAAAAAGAGAGAGATAAAAAGATTATTCAAGGCATTTGAGATAAGGGTAAGGGCACTGAAGAGGGTAAGGATAGGTAAACTGTATCTGGGCAACCTAAGACCTGGGATGACAGAGGAGATTCAACCCGAGATTGTGGGAATCGACAGTATAAATAATCAATAGTTGATAGCTTTCCTTAAATTATGGGCGGGGCTTTTTGCCCCGCCCAGATTTAATTATGCCATCCATCGCAGGCTAAAGCCTGCGGCTACCGTCCTGTATTACACAAGCACACCCTGAATTCTATTCCTCCATGCGAACCTAAAGCCTGCCCGCAGGCAGGGTAGGTAGGGTTTACCCTATGCCGCAACAATTTGTAGGGCAAGGCTTCAGCCTTGCGAAAGCATGCACTACTTTCTTTTCTTCGATACTATTTTATCAACAACAACTTCCTTGTAATGGTAGCATCATTGGCTCTTATCTGGTAGAGATAAACGCCGGTAGTGGCCTCGTTTCCTCTATCGTCTCTTCCATCCCAGGTCACCGTATAAGAACCCGCCTTCATTCTATCGTTTACAAGCGTTCTGACCCTTCTCCCTGATATATCGTATATGGTTAGATCGACGTGAGCTGGAGATGATATGGAGTATCTTATAAGGGTCTCTCTCTCGAATGGATTTGGTATATTCTGAGGTAATTCGTTCAATAAGTCAGTCCACGGCATCTCTTCAACGCCATAGACTCTTGTGGAAGAGTAGATATACAGTCCACTGAAGAAAAGTTCGCTTTCTAATGAGGCGTATGAATAGGGAAAGACATAGTCATAGACCCCGTCTCCATCGAGAAACATAGATTGCCCCATTGAGAAATATGTTACGTCGCCTTCGTGTGCTCCACCAGTCCACTGCTCGGAGCCGGACGTGTTGTAGAGAGATGCAGTGATATCCATCATATTTGCAGGAGGTGTGGGTTCTTCCATTGGAGGCTGTCCTTGTGGATAGTCCGGGAACACAATATCCGGATAGGGTGGAAGCGCTCCACCTGATTGGAGAGAATCATAGTACTCGTATGCCCAATCGTTGTGAATTCCAATGCATGAATCGTAGGCAGTTGAATATGGTGCGAGTGAATCCTCAGCCCAGATGACCCATTCATCGTAGTAGTCGGAGTAATTGCTATTGAATTCATCGATTACACTGTTGATACTCGCGTGGTCGAGGTCCGCGCTTACTGTAAATACGAGCTCGGGAGCCATTGCGGATGCCATGGCGATCTCTCCAGTAGTCTCGCTCCAGTCTTCTCCAGAGGAAGTGTAGGCGGTTATTTTACCACTTGAAAGTGGAGAGATTAAGTAAGGCAGCTGTATATATGTCCATTCCATCGAATCGGGAAGGTGTGAGCGAAAATCAGTGTAGAGTGCATCTATTGACGTCAGGATTGTATTCCAGTTATCGATATTTGCCCCAATGTCGTTTTCTCCTGAT
>CAZRTU010000031.1:0-10118 GCA_964603075.1 uncultured bacterium | reverse complement strand
CAGAATACATTGGCGGGACCTGATATATCTCACCTGCAAATCCATTCACTATCTTTTTTAGTGTATTATGAGATATCTTGTCAACCCTTTTTCTTTCTACGACTCTACCGGATGCGTCATCTGTGTCAGTAGTTTCTCCAAGTTTACCCTCCACCTCGTATTCCTTCTCCATTAGCATAAAATCTTCTACTGACCTGGTAGCCTTTCCCATGCATACGATCAAGAGGCCACTTGCTTCCCTGTCGAGAGTACCCGTATGTCCAACTTTCTTTATTCCAGTAGTTTTTTTTATTAACTTGACTATGTCAAAAGAGCTCCAAGAAACGGGTTTGTTGACAAGGATAAAACCGTTCATAAAGGCAAAGAACTTTTTAGAAGAGTAGTCTTTAAAATGAATAGTAAAGAGAGAATCTGTAGTTGTCAGTAGGAAAATCGTATATCTCAGAATCAACGCCTATATCAAATTCGAGATTGGCGAATCTTATCCCTCCTCCAAATGTTGGTCCGATTCTCTTCCCTACCGTATCCCAGAAGTATCCCGCCCTTAAGGACAGAAATTCGGAGAGGGTATATTCTATCCCCGCCCCCTTCCAGGTGTCTTTCCACTCGTCGTTTATGTCTCGGGTCATACCCACCAGTATTTTTGTAAGCTCTGCAGTAATCGTTATCTTGTTTGTTTTGGTCTGTAAGGGTGTATAAGCTAAGCCCAACCTGAGTGTGCGTGGAAGAGGATCAGATTCACCAGACTCTAAGTAACTTATATCTGGGCCGATGTTCTGAAGAGATGCACCAATATTAAGACCCCTAATGGGCGTCCGATAAAAGGCTGAGGCGTCTATTGCCCAGGAGGAGCCAGATCCACCCCCCTTTTCCTGAGGACCATAGATTTTCTCTAAGATCCACCTCGGTACAAGATAACTGTATATGAGCTTCACGCCTACTCCAACGGAAAGATCTTCATAGAATTTTGTGGCGTATGATAGCTTAAAGGAGAGGTCGAAACTCTGGAATCTACCAATGACATTCCCGTCTGGATCGACTGCCTCTGTCTCACCAGTAGTAAGATAGATTAGATTTGCTCCTATCTTACCGATACCCTGAAATTCGTGAACAAATCCAATGTATTCGTAATACATATCAGGGTATAGACCTGTGAGCCAGTTGGCATGCATCAGTGTAATATCGGTCTTTTCCTGAAAAGCCATCCCCGCGTCGTTATAGTAAGTAGCCATAGCGTCATCAGCGATAGCTGTGAAGCATGTTCCCATACCATTGGGTCGGGCACCCGGATATATTGCGAGGAATATGGCTCCTGCCTGTGAAGCTGCGCCATATAGTGGTATAGATACCAAGGTTACAATTCCTGCCACCATCCCGATTATCGCTTTTTTAATCATACAAACACCCCCTATTAAATCACGCCATAAATGACAATCCAACAGCCACAAGACACAGTCTCAAGATGCAAAAACAAAAATACGGATATGGGGATGATGGAGAAACTGTAATAAAAAAAGAAATAAATTAAATCCTCGGATTTTCCCCCTAAAATGTTTTCAGATAGGCTCCACAAGAAACATTTCCTGGCCAAATTCTACGGGCTTTTCATTGGCAATAAGTATGTTTACGATCTTTCCTGTGACTTCAGACTCTATCTCGTTCATGACCTTCATTGCCTCTATTATACAGACCACTTTTTCAGGCGTGACTGTATCTCCTACTTCGGCGTACGGAGGAGCCCCGGGAGCAGGGGCTCTATAAAATGTACCGACCATTGGAGCCTTTATGGGAACAAGATTACTCTCCTCTTTCTTCTTTTGTGTATCTGTGGGTAATTCCTGTCTCACTACCTGAGGCAATCGGGGAGAGGTTGCAGAGATATCCTGACTCCTGCTTTTCGTGATGCGAACCTTAAATTCACCCTCCTGTACCTCAAGCTCCTGAATTTCTCTCTTTTCCACAAGACTGATAAGTTTTTTTACAAGAGCCATATCCATAAACACCTCGCATCAAAGATACTTTAAAGTCATTTAAAACCTATCTCTTTCTTGGCAGTCTCATCCTCTTTGATCTCTCCAAATTTACCCTCAAATTTTTCTATGTTCTCCTTGAGAGTTTTGAGTAAAGATTTTGCATGTTTTGGTGAAAGGATTATACGTGCATAGACCTTTGCCTTTTTAAGACCAGGAAGGATTCTTGTAAAGTCGAGTACGAATTCGGAAGGCGAATGACTCACAATAGCGAGATTAGAATATATACCCTGGGCAGTATCATCTGGGATCTCAATCTGTACACGCTGTCCCTTTTGTGTTTCCTCCATAGGACCTCCCTTAAGGAGATGTATCTTTTAAAGAGATAAAATATTACCCACTTTACCTAAGTCTATCCTTTCGAATCTTTATTTTTGACCTCTACCAATTCCCTTTTTGTATTCCTGTTTTTTATATATAAGAGCTGGGCTATGTTAAACACGTTGTAGGATAGCCAGTATAGCACTATCCCCGAAGGCAGGGATATGAAGATTAGAGTAAGGAATACAGGCATCATGTATCCGAACATGCGCTGACTCTCTCCCTGTGTGGCTTGCGTTCCCATAATTCTTTGTTGGAAGAACATGGTAGCTCCCATAACGACCGGGAGTACAAAATAGGGATCGGGCTGTGAGAGATCTCTCAACCAACCGAAAAATTCCGCCCCCCTAAGACTTATTGTTGTTTGGAGTATGGCATAAAGGGCAAAGAAAATGGGCATCTGTACTAGCAGAGGTAGACAACCGCTTACCGGATTGACACCTGATTTTCTGTAGAGCCCCATCGTCTCTTTATTAAGTCTCTGTGGGTCGTTTTTATATTTCTGTTGAAGTGCCTGGAGCCTGGGTTGAATCTCTGCTGTTTTACTCATAGTCCTCTGATTGAAAATCGTCAACGGGAAGAACAAGAATGTAATTAATAGAGCGAATACAATTATGACGAATCCATAATTTGGTATAAAACGAGAAAGTGAATTGAATATGAAGAGAATTGCCCGCGAGATGGGCTTTATGAATTTCCATCCCATGTAAGCGGCATTTTCCAGACCGTATTTATAGGATGTGAGTAATTGATAATCAAGAGGACCTACAAAAATCCCTAACTCTATAACGGGTTGTACAGTGGTGGTAAGATATACACCCATCCTTGCCTTTTTGGGGTCAATTGGCTTTCCTCCCGATGGGCTGCAGCCTCTTCCAGCAAAGCAACCCCCCGGACGCGGGGGAGATTTGCTGAATCTCCTTAAATTTATACTCTTTGTTTCTATATCCTCAGAGATGATTGAGGCAAGGAAGTATTTATTCTTGATGCCGAGCCATCTGACAGCAGTAGACGGTATCACTTCACCCTCATAGGGTAGAGAGGATAGAGAGTTGGTTATAAGTCCACCTTCAGTCAGAGCAACTGCTGAGAAGAACCTGAGCTCCTCCTGTTGATTCTTCTCGGTAAATAAGATTCCACCGTCCCAAGCGACAGTATAGCTTTCAAGGTCTGATGACTTTATTGATAGGGAGAAGAGATAATTTGTATCACTGAAGGTGTAAGTCTTGATGATTTCCCGATCACCATCTAATTTTAACGAATAGGTAATGGAGTTGCCATCCTTCTCCTTGAGTGTGTAGATGGAGTCTTTCAGGTTATAATTTTCACCCTCAAGGGTGATGCTATCGGTTATACATCTCCTTCCTGGCGGTATTAACTGTACAGTGCCACCCTTATAGTGACCGTATTCTTTGAGATTATATCCCACAATGCTGCCCCCAACGTCCGAAAATACGGCTTTTACCAAAGGGGTATCTATGGTATCGAGGTTTGCAGTCGATGGAAGGATATCTTCTGTTTCTTCTTCCTCCTCTTCCTCTTCTGCTGTTGCTGCTGGTTTTTCTTTCTCCTCTACCTTCACCTCTTCCTTTTCTTGCTCTTTTGGACTAAGCCTTGGCATTACAAAGACATACCAAACAGCCAGTACGATAACTACGAGTATAATGGCAAGACAACTGGTTCTTTGCATAGATGGAATATTATACCATAAAAAGAATGAAAAGTCAAGGAAAAATCATTTACCCCTTCTCTGTAATATGTAGCCAGTTAGCGCTATCGAGATGAGTAAAGCGACACCTATTATAATACCAGTGGTTGAGAGGCATGATATCAATGTCACAATGATACCAGCAGTCAGTACACCAATGATCACTCCGATTATCGCATACCTGAATTCCATACCGAGAAGGAAGGCTGCTATTGAACCGGTCCAGGCTCCTGTAACTGGAAAGGGAAGAGCCACAAAGATAGCAAGACCCAGGGTCTTATATTTTTCGACCAAAAGGGACCTTGATTTTGTATGGGAAAATAACCAGGTGAAGAACCTCCTGAAGAGAGACCATCGTGATAGAAATCTGGTAAATGGGCCGAGAAAGAGAAGGATCAGAAATGCTGGTATCAAATTGCCGATTACACAAAGGATATAGGTGTAGAAAATAGACATATGAAAGCTGTGTATCCCTAAAGGAATTGCCCCTCTTAGTTCAGACACGGGGAGCATAGAGATAAAGAACACAGTGAGTGGTCCCTTTAAACCAAATTGGATTATTCGTTCACTTATCCCCAAAGAGATGGAATAGAGTATTAACCTGGTCAAAGTGTTCATCTGATCTCCCCTAAGTAGGTATTATATAGAGAATTTAGAACGGAGAGAGTCTCCTTATCAATCTCGTTTTCTTGTATATGGTACATGCTCAACCTATCTTCAGGGACTCTTATTTTGATGTTTCCTGAACTCAGGTATTCATTTTCCCTTTGGGCTATAAGGGTATAGCTATCCGGAAATATGTTCTGGATTGAAAATATGCCGTTGGTGTCTGATATGGTAAACATGTATGGTTTGCCTTCCTTTGTCAGTATAATAATGGTTGAGTCCTTTGTCTCGCCTTTTAACCATATAATAGGGAGTTCCCTCTCCCTTGTAATGGCGTATTCTGTTTTGGTGCGATTACCCTCATTGTCACGAAATAATCCATAGACCCTGTAGACTTTCATAGAGTCTATCCGTGATATCTGAATCTTTAACTGCGTTTTCTGATCATTCCATTCGCAGTTATACCTTGTGTATGGCATGATGTGTATAATAGAGGTATCGACCTTTTCAGAGAACTTCAGGGAGAGGACCGCCTCAGGAGGGGCGTCTTTTATAATTTTGGTAGAAGAGACGATAACATCAGGCGGTAGGGTATCCGGATTCAGGGTTCCTCTGAACTTTATTTTATACTCGTCCTTTCTGTTACCCCATGGGTCCCTTATATTCAGCAGGTTGATCTGGTAGTCTAAGGTATCCATTGGAGATGTGGTCAGAAAGATTTTATCTTCGGCTGCCACAGAGGATAAAACGGTCAGAACCTCGCTTTTGATGTTACAGAGACTTTCGGCAGGCTGAACTACGATGTCCTCATCGAATTTTATCATCAAATGGTTCTTATCCAGTACAGCTACCGAGACCAGAAAGGGCGGTGATCTGTCAGGTGAGGTCGGCGACCCCTTCTTGGCGCAGTTTGATTGCAAGAGAGATAAGAATATCAAAAGGGTGAATGATTTTGTCTTCATAGGTGTATCTAAACCCCGGTGAGAACTCCTACCAGCCCGCGAACCAGTGGGAAGACCGTATAATTGAAAACAAGGAATACAAGCGCGAAGATTATGATGAAGCCATAGCGTTCCAATCTCATATACTTTTCATAGGCATCATAGGACAGAAAGGCGCCGACTATTCTAGAACCATCGAGCGGAGGAATGGGGATTAGATTGAATACAAACAGCAGAGAGTTTATGTAGACTCCAATAAAAACTAAATCGGAAAGAAACCCTCTTCCCAAAAGGCGAAATATGATGGCAAATACTAACGCTAGACCAAGGTTGGAGAGAGGTCCTGCCACCCCTATCTTTGCCATATCCTTCCTGGGATTACGGAGATTGTAGGGATTTATAGGAACAGGCTTAGCCCATCCTATAAGAAAAGGAGACCTCAGGATGATAAGAAGAATGGGGAGTATTATGGTACCAAAGAGGTCAATGTGGTGGAGGGGATTCAGGGTCAGTCTTCCAGAGAACTTCGCTGTGGGATCACCGCTGCGGAGGGCTACATAGCCGTGAGCAACTTCGTGTACAATAATTGAAAAGAAGAGAATCGCCAGTTGGATGAGTATTTGTGTGAATGTCCGCATCTATCTATGCCTGGCCTTCAGTCCTGCCCAGAATGAGAAGAGAGCAATAAGTGCACCAAAGACTATGTTCGAGTATTTCATATCTCCACTCAAGATAAATCCTGAGGCGAGGATCCATAAACCGAAATAAAATATTACCCAGCACTGCCACACGTTCCGCTCCTTTTTCCCCAAACTCAATCTTGCTTTAAAAAAGTTCAGGCAATATTTTAACACAAAAAAACATATTTGTCAAGAGAATATTTAAGGTAGACCTAATTTGGAATAATAGAGGGGAATTCTTTAGCCTTCAGTAGTGCAGTGCAAGCCAGATAGTTTTGCTTTCAGGTTCAGTCCATTCTACCCTGTGGAGTTTATGCGCCGGAATATGGAGATAATCACCTGGCTTCATGGCTATTGTCTCTGTTTCGTTCTGGAAGAGTATCCGAGCACTACCGGTAAGTAAAAGCACCCATTCGTTCGTCTCCTGATCCAACCACTCACCAGGAGTGGTTGAGTGTGCTCGAGAGACAATTCTTTCAATTCTAAAGCTGCCTGTGCGTAAAATGGTCTCGAAAGACTCTTCGCTTAGATGCTTTGGAACGTTTGAATAAATGTTCTTCAATATCATATTGACCTCAGGTTATCCTTTTTGTTATTCAATCAAAAGACTATGGATAAAAGACTCCCTTTATGGCTTATTCGTAGAGATCTTAACCCATTCGTTCTTTGTGCAATCTTGGGCGAATCTTATCCGTCCGCTCGCCTTATTTCATCTTTTTTTGTCGTCCTCAAATGATATTATAGATAGGTTTGGCAGTTCGCGGAACCTGCTGTCGTAATCGAGCCCATAGCCTACTATAAACTCATCCGGCACTTTAAATCCCACATAATCTGCCTGGAAGTCAACAACCCTTCTTTGAGTTTTTTCGAGAAATACGCATGTCTTCAATACAGCCGGTCTCTTCTTCAAGAGGTGTTTGGTAGCCTGATACATCGTTTGACCACTATCCAGGATATCATCAATAAGAAGCACCCATTTATCCCTAATATCAGTGGTTATGTCTCTCGATATTACTACCTTACCAGATGATACTGTACTTGAGCCGTATGATGATACAACTATAAAGTCTATGACCAGGGGAATATGGTGTAGATAGAAGAGTCTTGCCATGTCTGCCATGAACATAAAACTTCCCTTGAGCAACCCTATTATCACAAGTTCTTCACCCCCGTACTCACTAGCAATCTCCTTTACAAGATTGTCCACCCTGACCTTCACATCGAATTCTGTAATCAAGGGCTTTAGGATGAAATTCTCTCTGTGATTCATTTTGAACCACCCCTCATTTTTTATTTGTTAAAAGAGGCAAGAAAGCAAGCCAGATTTGATATTGTAGTCTTTGTGCCTTTATCAGCTTCAAAAAAAGAATAGGACGCAGATTAACACGGATTATAACAGATAAGATAAATAATTAAAAGATCACTTTAAAAATCAAGGAGTATCAGCGTAAATCAGCGTCTAAAAATCAGGACGCAGATGAACGCAGATTGACAAGTTGGGACCAAAGACTAAAGACCGAAGACCAATGACCTAATAACTTATCGCCCCAGAAACTTAATGACTTTTAAAATATCAGCGTTCGTCAGCGTAAATCAGCGTCTAAAAATCAGGACGCAGATGAACGCAGATTGAAAAAGAGATAAAAAGCTTAAAAATTATTTGTAATCAGTCCTGTTTGCCGTTAGGTAGGGATTAGAGAGACAGACCTCAAAGACTCTAAGACCAAAATGACATTGGATCAGATTACTCGAAGTTGGCGGTACCCTGCGAGCATCGGCCACCTCCTCCTTCTTGGTCACGCGTATTGGTTCCATTATCCGTATAGCTGTTCGTTGTATTTCCCTTAAGCATATTGTTTTGGACCACGTTCTCATCACAGTTTACCATCGCAACGATGATACCGTTACCAGTATTGTTAACACAGCGGTTGTCATTTACTATATTGTAGTCACTGTCATTTGTCAGTGTGATGCCGTCGCTACCATTACCCACGCATACGTTGTTGCTGAGTATATTATTAGAACTGCTGCTAACATTTATTCCATCATTTAGGTGATCGTAACACATGTTTCCATATATTGTGTTGAAGTAACCAAACAGGACAGATATGCCCGCTTGGGTTCCAGAGCACTGTCGGACTACATTACCTGTGACTGTATTAAGACTGCAAACCGAAAGTGATATGCAATTTTGATACAGGGTATTGCTGCTTATTGTATTCAAGGTGGAAGCGTAAACATAGAGCTGTCCCTTGATTAATGTATTCCCGGTCACGGTGTTATCAACTGAGTTATCTGCTATGGAGATACCATAGTTCGCCGACGTGCCATCCACTACGTTATCGGCGATCACATTTGACTGAGCTCCTGTCAGGTGTATACATGAATAAGAGGCGTTACGACAGTAGTTGCCATGTATTACATTACCGTATCCCTTTACACAGATACAATTGTCGCCACTACAATTAAAAATGTTATTTGCAACTACTATGGAGTGCGAATTATATACCCCTCCAGATCCCTCTATGATAATGCCGTACACCCCATTATTCTCTATCCAACACTGTTTTATCTCGCTTTCACTGGCGTCATAAAAACGAACGCCATAATTTCCGCCACCGGTTATCTTAAGATTATCTATTAAGACTCCTGTATCACCATTTACATCGATTGCCCAGTTTGCACCACTTAGAACCGTGCCAGTACCTGTTCCTCTGAGAGTCGTATTGGAATGTACTGTTATCGACTGGGTCATGGAATAGTTGCCCTGCTTAATGTAGACGACACCACCGCCAAGTGAGCTGATAGAATCCAGTGCAGCCTGAATCTCTGCATCGTCAGAATTCCCATCACATATGTAATTACCCGTAGAATCGGGAGAAATAGAGACGGTCAAGCTGGGAGCGCGATAGCCATTATAGGTAGCATAGTCTGTTTTCTGGTCGATATATTTCTTCGTCATCACTAGGCTGTCAACATCTATAGATTCCTTGTAGTAGTTAGCTGAGGCGACCTTACCTGTGACTTTGATGTTTCCATCAAAATATCCTGCGTAATTGCCAGATAGCGAGTTTGATTTTGCATAGAGACCAAATGAATCGGATTCTGCATAGGCACCGTAGTGGGACCCACTTCCCGACCCCGATGTAGAGAAGTAACCCCCATAGGCGTCCCCATCCGATGTGTTGAGAGCGTAGCCCGTCACACCGTGTGAAGAATTCGAAGATGCACATTGACCATAACCGTAAACTCCATGGTGGGTACCTGATCCCCCCAAGGTGGTTTTGAAATACCCGCCATAGGCATCTCCTGTAGATGTGTTACTTCCCTGTCCCCACACACCATATACTGCATTACCGGATGCTGCGTAACCGCTACCACGAAGAGCATATACGCTACCTATATTGGAGTTTGAGACATCCACTTTAAATCCATCGATTGGAGTTGTAGAATTGGCATGATTCTCGATATATAGTGCAGGGTCAGATGAGTTGACAGAAATGGTATCAGGGACATCGTTATTTATCCACCTGTTGTCTAACAGGGTCGTGTCTTTACCCTGAAGCAGATCCGAATCGTAAGCAAAGGCGGCTACGTCACAAGAGTCAGCAAAGGCTGCAGAGTCTGCGTATTCTGCGGTCACACCCAATGTATTGTGCCATTCTCCGTTGAAGTATATGCTATCACAATCCAGGTAGATACGGGGGGTACCTACTACGAATGTGGAGTCGAGGTCAGAGGTATATTCAATCCCGAAGAGAAAAGAGTAATCGCCATCCAGTCTGTTCTTGTAGCCACCAGGGATTACCGAATACATCCCACTGTTTATATT
>CAZRTU010000030.1:0-10142 GCA_964603075.1 uncultured bacterium | reverse complement strand
TCAATTCAAAAATTTTTTGCCAGTCGTCTGTTAATTGCGTCAATCTCTTATATCTCAGTAATCCTGCTAATAAACCGCCCATACTTCGCATAACGATAAAGCACATCAGATCATAGTTGTTTTCCTCACAAGGATCATCAGATAATAATTGTTTAAAAGAGGAGGTGATAATATGCGTAATTTATTATTATCACCATTTCTTATTTTTCTGCTTAACTTATCAATGCAGAATGGATATTGCACTGTACCGCGTGAGGAAGCAATACAGATTTTAAAAGATTCGATTCTCCAAGGAGATACTTTATGGGTTCGTGCATACATACACCCTGACTCCATACAAGAGGGTAAGACTATATCAAGCGCGTCTTTCAGTTATATAAACCCATACCATTTAGGCTGGTTCTTTTTTATTGACGACTGTCCACCTGCTTACTGGGCTCATCCTTGCAGATATATTTTCCTCAATGATGAAAGATATTATTCCATTAGCACAGACGATTGGTATCCAAACAGCTGGCAGTATTTTACAGATACACTTGAGCTGATCATAGACGGCGTAAAAATTTCCCGAATAAATGAATCTAAAATCACACAAGATACCTTAACCATGCAGGATGCAATTGCAATATTAATCGACTCAATTCTTGAAGGTGATACGGCAGATATTGATCTTTATATAAACCCAGAGCCCGGTGACTCGATGGTTTCAAGCTGGAACTTCTCATATATAACTCCATACTCTAATGGATGGTTTTTCTTTATAGATGATGCGCCACCAGCTAACTGGACACATCCCTGCAGGTATTTATTCTTGAGTGACTTCCAGTACCTCACATATTATTTCTACAACACTATAATTCGTGAAATGTCACCACCAGATAACATCGATTCTCTAAAGATGATTATTTCTCATGGGATTGATGAGAATATACAAGAGGTGTCATCCTCCCTATCCATCTGCCCAAATCCATTCAGAGAAAGTTTCAAATTAACGTCTTCTGGTCGAAAAAGGTTATTAAAGATCTATGATCTCTCAGGAAGATTGGTCGAGTCTATATCGATTCCTGCTAACCAGGTCCAAATTATGGTAGGTGATAAGTTAAACCCCGGTGTATACTACTTAAAAACAGAAGGCACCAAACCAGCGAAGGTTGTCAAGCTAAAATAAATTCTTGACATTCTAAAAAAATAGTATTAAAATGATATTAGTTTTAAGTACTTTTACTTATAGGATACATTTGAAAATAAGCAAACTATTCCTGACCTAATATCTTATAAAGATTATGCTTTCTTTTTAATATAAGGAACCATATGAAATGCAATTCTCAATTATATACGCCAAACATAACAAATTTGTTAAGGATGGTGCACTAAAATGAGAATTAATTTGTTAAAAGATCTTGCTAAGAAAGGAAATACATTTACTTTTGATGACCTCCTGAATATATCTACTATTCAAAGAGATGTATTGTGGGTAATTCTTTCCCGATTGGAAAAGAAAGGCTTTATCGAACGGATAGAAAAGGGGAAGTATATGATAATTCCTCTCGGGGCGGAGAAAGGGAAATATACTTTGAATGAATTCGTAATCGGGTCAATGCTTATCCAACCTTACTGTATTGCTTACTGGAGTGCCCTTCATTTTTATGGATTGACTGAACAGATTCCAGGCACAGTCTTTATTCAAACCACAGCAAGAAAGAAAAAACAGGAGATAGAGGTTTTTGGTGTAAAATATCGAATAGTTAAGATTAAGAAAAACAAGTTCTTTGGTTTAAGGAAAGAATGGATCGAAGATTCCCCAATCTATATAACAGAAAAGGAAAAAACGATTGTAGATTGTTTAGACCATCCTCAATTTTGCGGAGGTGTTATTGAAGTTGCTAAGGCATTAAAAAATGACAATCTGGATGTTATTAAATTGTCAGAATATGCAAAAAAAATTGGAAATTCTGGAGTTATAAGAAGACTAGGATATCTCTCTGATTCGTTAGGTTTATTTATCGATCTTCCATCGATAAAAACCAGAAATTACCTATTACTCGACCCCATCTTACCGTCTAAGGGTAAGATAAATTCAAAATGGAAATTAACAATAAATTTTGATGAAAATGTACTCCTTAAATTAGAATGATTTCATCAAGAGAGATAAAAGAAAAGGCAAGAGGATATGGTGTTCCAACCTCTACAGTTGAACGTGATTATGCGCAGAATTGGTTACTCAAATATCTCTCACATCTTAATATGGTTTTGAAAGGCGGTACAGGTATTAGAAAAACTTATATTGAAAACTATAGATTTTCCGATGACTTAGATTTCACCTTAATAGAGAAATTAAACTTGAATGAACTAAATGATTCAGTAAATACAGCTCTTGATACCGCAAGAGCAGAGAGTGGCGTTCACTTTGTTGATGGGGTACGGGCCACCAAGAATATTAACGGTTTTGAGGTTCCAATTTACTTTCGTATTCTTAGAGCTTCAGGTACACCACTAAAAATAAAACTCGACGTGACTAAGCACGGAAAAGAAAAAATCTTATTGCCGATCGAAGAGAGGAAGATTCTCCATCCTTATTCTGATAACTGTAAATCGACAGTTAGAACATACTCATTGAAAGAAATAATAGCGGAAATGATACGATCCCTTTTCGAAAGAACCAGACCGCGCGATTTATTTGATCTATGGTATTTCAGGGATATAGTTAAAATAAGAGAAGTTACAAAACTTGTATATGAAAAATGTGAATTAAAAGATGTAAAAGTTGATATATCTTCTATCAAAGATAGAAAATACAATTTTTCAGCAGCCTGGGAAAATTCACTACGCCATCAATTAAAAGAGTTACCGGTATTCGAAGATGTTTTCTTCGGTGTTATTAAACAGCTTGAGAAATTAGAAGGTTAAAGAAATTAAAGCCATAATATTCTTACGTGCCGTGTCGAATAAAATTTTAAGATGCTAAAATCTTATTTAAAGGAAATATTTGAGGTTGCCAATCGTGGAGACGCCAGAGAGGAGAGTTATTACTCTATTCTTGAGGGATTGCTGAAGGAATATACAGACACGGTTGGCAAGAAAAATATCCAAATAACAACCCTGCCAAAAAAGACCGAAGCCGGTAATCCTGATTTCAGAATCTGGGATGGGAAACAACATATTGTAGGGTACATCGAGGCAAAGGCTCCAATTATAGAAGACTTAGACCGAATAGAATATACTGAACAGTTGAAACGTTACCGACATACCTTCCCTAATCTCATTCTGACAAACTTCCTTGAATTTAGACTCTACCGCAATGGGGAGCTAACAGACAAGGTTCTCATCGGAAGGTCTTTTGTTATACATAAACTCAAGGTTGTCCCACCCGTAGAAAAAGAAACCAAATTCTTTAATCTACTTGAGACCTTTCTTTCGTATTCACTACCTAAGGTATATAATGCTAAAGCCCTTTCGTCAGAATTAGCTAAGAGAACGCGCTTTTTGAGAGGACAGGTTGTTGCTGAAGAATTGAAAGAAGAACAAACAGAAGGTAGAGGATTTGTCTCGGGTTTCTATGAGGCATTTAGGGAATATCTTATAAGTGGTATCACAAAGGAAGAATTTACAGATCTATATTCACAAACAATTACTTATGGACTATTCGCTGCAAGAACGCGAACAGAGAATGGATTCAATAGAAAACTCGCTTATGATAGAATCCCCCACACTATAGGGATTTTACGAGATGTTTTCAAGTTCGTTTCGCTTGAAGACCTTCCCCCGCAGATGGAGTGGATTATTGATGATATTTCGGAAGTATTGGCAGTTACCGATGTAAAAAATATCCTCCATACGTATTTCCATGAAGGCAAGGGTAAAGACCCTATTGTCCATTTTTATGAAACATTTCTGTCTGAATACGATCCGAAGATGAGAGAAAGGAGAGGCGTCTATTATACTCCGGAACCCGTGGTCTTCTATATTGTTAGTTCTTTACACAATATTTTGAAAGAGCATTTCAATAGAGCAGATGGATTTGCAAGCGATACTGTTACAGTTTTAGACCCAGCGGCAGGAACACTTACCTTTTTAGCTGAGGCGGCAAAAATTGCATTAGAGGAATTCGTGTCCAAATATGGCAAGGGGGGAAAGGGGGATTTCATCAAAGAGCATATACTCAGGAATTTCTATGCTTTTGAATTGATGATGGCACCGTATGCGATAGGTCATATAAAAATGGCTTTTCTTTTGGACGAACTGGGCTATAAACTGCGAGAGGATGATAGGGTTAAATTCTATCTTACCAACGCCTTAGAAATGGAAGAACTGGCACAAACCACACTCCCGGGTATTATAGCTTCACTCTCCAAAGAATCTCATTTAGCAGGTAAGGTCAAAAAAGAACAGCCCATCTTGGTTATACTGGGCAATCCACCATATTCAGGAATATCAGCAAATATGAACCCATGGATAGATAGACTACTAAGAGAAGATATAAATGGGCTACAAAGTTATTACAAGGTGGATGGAAAACCTTTGGAAGAAAGGAAACTTTGGCTACAGGATGATTATGTCAAATTTATTCGCTTTGGTCAGTGGAAGATAGACCAGGCGGGGGAAGGTGTTTTAGGATTTATCACCAACCATAGTTATCTTGATAGTCCAACCTTCAGAGGTATGCGGCAATCATTGATGAACAGCTTTAATGAGATTTATATCCTAGACTTACATGGAAATAGCTTAAAGAAAGAGAAAGCTCCTGATGGGTCAAAAGATGAAAATGTTTTTGATATCAGGCAGGGAGTAGCTATTGCCCTTTTTATAAAAAAGCACGGTGAGAAGAAAGAATGCAGGGTATATCATTCAGAAAGATGGTGGATGCGACAAGGGAAATACGCTTGGCTTTTGATAAATGATATAAAAACAACCAACTGGGAAAAGCTAAGTCCAACAAGTCCTTATTACTTCTTTGTCCCGAGAGAAGAAAAAGGGAGAGAAGTTTATGAGAAATACTGGAAAGTAACTGATATTTTTCCTGTTAATTGTGTTGGCATTGTCACTGCACGCGATAAATTTGCGATTGATTTAAATAAAGACACACTAAAAAGGCGAATTACAATGTTTAGAAATTTATCAATGGCAGATGAACTTGTTAAACAGACCTTCAAATTGAAAGATACAAGCACATTTAAGTTTGGAAAATCGCGAGAAGCCCTTTCTAAAGATGAAGATTGGTCCAAATACTTTACAGAGATTCTATATCGTCCTTTTGACAAGAGGAATATCTACTACAGAAAAACAGTAGTTGAGAGACCTCTTTTAGAAGTTATGCGCCATATGATGCAGGAGAATTTGGGGTTGTTGACTTGTCGCCAGCAAAATAAAGTTGGATTTTACCATGCTTTTATTTGCGAAAACATTGTGGAGTCATGTGTTGTTTCAAACAAAACTAGAGAAATAAACTACCTTTTCCCTCTCTACCTCTACCCCGATACAGGCAAAAAAGACCTGTTTAACCATAAGAAAGAGCCGGAAGGAAAAGAGCCCAATATTAGCCGCAAGCATTTTATTATTATATCTGAATCGTATAAAAAAGAACCCACACCAGAGGAGATTTTCTATTACATCTATGCCATCTTTTACTCAAATACCTACCGCACAAAATACAAAGAGTTTCTCAAAATAGATTTTCCGAGGATTCCTTTTACAAAAGATTATAAATTATTTAAGAAAATGGGTGAATATGGGAATAGACTCGTTGATTTGCATCTTTTAAAATCAAAGGACCTCGACCCACCCATTGCCAAATTTCAGGGTGAAGGTAATAACAGAGTCGGAAAATTAAGACATGATGAAAAACAAAAACGTGTTTACATCAATGAGACGCAGTATTTTGAAGGAATAACCGAGGACATCTGGAACTATCAAATCGGGGGTTATCAGGTATGCTCAAAATGGCTGAAGGATAGAAAAGACAAGACTCTATCTCTTAAAGAAATAAAGCATTACTGCAAGATAGTCACATCCCTTCAAAAGACAATCGAAATCCAAAAATCCATCGACACCATTTACCCAAAAATCGAAAAACAAGCCATCGAGTTTAAAAATATTTAAAATTTTTTATTGACAAATTTATATTTTTAACATACAGTTATATCAGAAATACTGAATTGGATCGGGGTATCTCCCGGTCGGTAAAGGGCTTCCTTAAAGAGGGAACTTTTTACTTTATTGAAAACTTTAAGTCCTCACCCATTGTACTTTCCTCTTTTCTTTTACATAGATTTGTTGACATCTTTGTATTTTCATCATACTATTCAAATATCTACAATCATGAATAAATATATTATTAAAAATACTAATGGATATAAATTCAATAGTTTTGCCTGGATATCAGATAAAAAACTGAATAAGAGACGTATTATTTATTTAGATCTAAATCATTGGATAAATCTTATGCATGGAAACGACCCAACAAGCCGTGAAATATTAGTTTTACTTAATGATTTACGTAGAATCAAAGCTATAGAATGTGCCACAACATTAGCGCAGGCATTAGAAATTGGCAAGTTAGATAATGAAATATCTAGGAATTTACTTGCGAGTTTTGTTGATCGAATGACAAATGGTCTATCTGTTCGACGTCGCGATCAGTTATTATTTTTTGAGTTTGAATTTATAAGTAAAAGTCAGTGGAGTCTAGCTGGACCAAAACTTACAGAACCAGATACACGTTCTTTTGCATTTACTCATCTAATTGGCTCTTTAGGAGTTCCTGAATTACATTTTCCCACATATAATATCTTTTCAGAACAAGCGGTTGAAATGTCCGAAGGGATTTTTGATTCGATTCTT
Organism: uncultured bacterium; assembly: GCA_964603075.1. Lineage (GTDB taxonomy): Bacteria > Hydrothermota > UBA3073 > UBA3073 > UBA3073 > JAGMCL01. The sequence continues at coordinate 3,305 of CAZRTU010000030.1, read as the reverse complement.
TCTTCTGCAATTTATGTTATTTCAAAAACTTTTAGTAATCGAAAAGCTTCATTTGAAGATCAACTAAACTCTTCTTGGACAAGGATTCGGGATAGATTAATGAAGGAACAAGGAAAAGGTGAAAATTTCGAGAATGCATTAAAACAAGAATTGGACAGTGGTTTAAAGATACTTGTTAAGGTTATCACAAATAATTATGAGGACAATTCATCATCAAAATCAAGGTTTAAAAATATAGATTGTATTACTCACGAAACAATACAAATGATTCCATCTTTAAATACTCTGTGTAAATTATATGCTGCGTTTCGATCTGCTGGAAAAAATCCCAAAAATTCTGATGCATATGATCTGATGACTGCATCACTAGCACTACCATATGTAGACATTTATGCAACAGACAAACATGTCAAATACCTGGCCACAGAAATTTTATCACTTGATGAAGATTATAATACTTTAGTCATCTCAAAAGCGATAGAATTATTAAAGGCATTGAAAGATATTACTGTCGAAAGGTAATATTTTCTGGAAGTCAAGAATAAGACTATAATAAAAATACAACCCATCGACCCATTCAACGCCCGCATTTTAAATATAACATATTTAGTGTTGCCTGTCGAGTGCTTTTTTAAATTTTCTTATAAACTTCATATTACACAACATAAAAGGTTCGTCCAGCAGGCTCACCCAAATTTCTGTTTCGTAAAACTTCTTTTATGCTGAGAACGTCATCCGTTGAAGTATAATTGTGGGTATGAACTGAGAGACTTTCGGTTCAAGCAAAATTTGTTGACATTTTCGTATTTCGCTATACCATTCAAATATACACTATAGCAAGATTGTCACTATTTTAAAAAGACAATAGAGATTCGGCAGGAGATACATAGCACATAGCCAGACATAGAAAAAGAAACCATTGGAATTTAAAAGAGGAGAAACTTTGGCTGATAAGGTTGAGAAACCGTGCATTTACTGTGGTCATGAGGCAGACGGAGCCGAGGCAGAATATCACATCATTCCATACTCAGCGGGTAATATTGCAGAAGCGCGATACCCACTCGAAGAGCTGACTCTACCAACTTCCCTTGTCTGCGACAAGTGTAATCAATATTTTGGTTCAAAAGTAGAGCCACACCTTACAGCACATCCTGTAGTTAAGTTATGGCGTGTATTAAAAGATGTGCGGGGTAGAGCAAAGACATTGGAGTACACAAGTGAAGGGCTAAAAGTTTCGTCACGGAAGCATAAAATCCTTGTTGTTGAACGAGGACAGAAAGAAAAATTTCCCATAGACCGTTCAGGTGTTATAAAAATAAGGAATCCGCCGCTTGATAAAGTAAATCACACTGGCGTGAGTAGAGCCTTGCACAAAGTAGCCTTTGAATACGAAGTTAGAATGATTTTAAATGAGATGGTTAAAAATGAAGTTGACGTTGCAAGGGTAAGAATTAAGGATATCAGTTCTATGACAATTGAAGCTGCGAGGGAAAAATTTTTAGGTTCGGATTACGACCATATCAGAAGGTATATTCGACAGCCAAAGCGTTGCGAGTATAGACCGTATGGCATGGCTCGTGGTGGCGGTACAGGGGCCAATGTTAATACAATACAGTTCAAATCTTCTAACGATCCTGCAATAGTGGGTCCTACCTTCAATTGTTATATTATAACACTTGCTGGCGTAAGATTTATTGTGACGACTGCGCACGACCCTATGCTGTTATCTTATGCTCTTCAGCATATTGAAAAGGAGGGATATAAAAACTACTTGGGAGCCGATGAGATCTTCTGGAATGCCAAAAGTATCGGATAATAACTTTCGAAACCCATCCACAAATTAATATTTATGCAACGGTGGAAAAGGAGACCATAGAGTTTGGAAATTGACTATGCAAATATTATAACAACAATGCATCGGGATTATCTTCTAATAAGAGAGAAACAGCCAAGAAAATAGTAACAGCCTAAAGACGCATTAAAGACAATTTGTTCATTCAAACAGATGGCGAACGGGCAAGGAAAAAATTATTGGCAAATGGTTTCACCATGAAGACACGAAGTCCATAAAGAAAAAAATACGTAAACCGATTTGTGTGAGATTGTCTTGGTGTCTTTTAATTAGAGAATTAGGCTATCATTTGAGGAACTGGGATAGAATCAGGAAAAGAAGACATATGGGAGCTAAGGAATTTATACAATTGGTCAAGAATTACGAGGATCAAGATTTAGAGTTCAGGATTGATCTCTCTGAGGAAGATGAGAAGAATAGAATTGCTAAAACAGTAACTGCTTTCTATAATACACATGGTGGTAAAATTATCTTTGGGTAGAAGATAAGAACAGAAGACTTGTAGGCTTACAAGCTCCTCAGCGATTGGAGCATGGATTCACTAACAAGATCAGGATGAGGTGTAAGTTAGACATCTCACCTCAAATAGAATTTGTGGAGTATAGAAGCAAATCCTTTATTATTGTAAACTGTCCCAAAGGTCCACATGCGCCTTACTATGTAAAGGGTTATCCCAAGCCGTTCGTACGACGTGGTTCAACCAACTTTGAAGCGAATGACATTGAGATTGCCCAGATGTATCGGGACTCAAGTAGGATTTCCTATGATCATACCATAGTTGACAATGCCTCTTGGGAAGATATCGAACTCAAAGCTGCCAAAAGATATATCTCCAAAAGGAAAAAGTCTAAGGAGATCGCCAAGGAGGCTCTTTTAGATATCCTGAGAAAAGAGGGTATTTTGTGTAGAACCAGAGATGGAGAATATCTGTCAACTATTGCTGGGTTACTCCTATTTGGCAAAGATCCGCAGAGTTGCTTGCCGCATACTGCAATTAAGGCAGACGCCAAATATCGAGGAAGTGACAAGGATTGGGATGCTATTGCTACTTTCGAAGGCAACCTTTTTCAGCAGATAAAGCAGTTCGACGAATTTATAACTCCCCATATTCGTGTATCTGCCAAGATCGTTGGTTTTAAAAGGATTGAAAAGACAGAATTCCCTATTGAAGCCCTTAGAGAGGCATTTATAAATGCATTGGCTCACAGAGATTATGGGTTTATCCAAGGCTCTATTGCCGTCAGAATAAGGGATAATTCTATAGAGATAGCCAGCCCCGGTGAGCTTCTTCGGCCACTTACTATCGACGATTTAAAAAGGGGAGAATTTGAACCTGTAACGCGTAATAAGGTAATTGTGAAGGCCTTAGTTGAAGAAGAACTGATGGAGGAGCGAGGGACTGGTTTTATCCGTATGAAGAAATTAGCTAAAGAGTATGATTTAGAGAGATTCG
>CAZRTU010000029.1:0-10300 GCA_964603075.1 uncultured bacterium | reverse complement strand
GTGAACTTTTTTGTTATATATTTTGATAAACCAACTTCTAATTATATAAGCAGGACTTCAGGAGGTAAGGTTTGTAATAGATTTGAAATTTTCATATATGCAAGATTTGTAAGATTTGTTTAGTATAGCCCTGTGTGTCAGTCGATACACGGGGTAAAAAGACATTTATATATGGGGGTTACATGAACATTATAAACAGTTATAAGTTTCTACTATCTTTTATCCTGGTCTTCCTAATGTCCTGCTCCTGTGATAAAAGCCCCACTGGACCCAATAACCATTACGACCCGAGGAATATATCGAGGAACGAGGGAAAATCGATTCAACCTTCTCTGGCCATAGATTCTAATAGTAGTATTCATCTTGTGTGGGCAGACTCTACCTCAGGGAATTTTGAAATACTCTATTCTACAAATAGCGATAAAGTAGACTGGTCGGTGCCTGCAAACATCTCTATAACAAACGGTAAGTCGTTAGGTCCTAAGATAGCAATAGACCCTTATGATAATTTGCAGGTTGTATGGGAAGAGCGAGACGAGCATAGCACAGAGATTTTTTATTCAAATAAAATAAATGGGAGCCAATGGTCTACACCTACTAAGATTTCAAATTCAGGACGTGCACCTGATTTAGGAACAGACGAAAATGGAAATATACATGTGACATGGATCTTACCAAATAGTTATAGGATGAGGACTGCAGCAGGCTCTTGGGGTCCGATTGAGAGTATCCCTCAATATTATTGTTTTAATGTAGCTCTTGCTGTAAGTCAAGATGGGGAGGTACACATAGTAGGCGACCAGACTATTGGGCCCTGGAATAATGTTTTTTACATTGTGAAGCCATTAGGTGGTGTCTGGAGCGAAAGAGTGAATCTATCAGACAACTCAATGTATTCTTGGGCAGCTGATATTGCTGTAGATGAAGTTGGAAAAATTTATGTATCTTGGTCAGAGATTGAAACAGGTCGGCTCTATTTCAGGTGCAAGAACGACAATGGCATATGGTCGAAAAGGGATAGTGTACCTGTGACTGAGGGCTATCCGTGGGGTTCTATAGTCTTTCCAGCCAGAGAGTCAGTTCACTTTGTATTTGAGGCAGGAACTTATGAAGAAGACTACGATATATATTACATAGCTAAATATGATACACTATGGAGTACGATTCTTAATATTTCAGAAAGTCCTGGTTACGGCTCCTTAGGTCCTTCTATTGGGTTGTCAAATGGATATCTCCATATAGCTTGGCAGGAGGAAACATCATCGGGATGGGATATTTTTTATACAACAATCCAAACAAAGTGAGAGGAGGTTCTACGAAAAGGATACATTGCTTTTTTGTCGGAGCAACTATACTTATGCTTTGTGGAGCCTATGCATGTGCATTTGCTCCCGCAACACATATGTACATAGGTTCTCAGACCTTCGATGTTTGGCAAAATTATGATAGTGACTTTTATAACTGTCTTAATGGGTCGGGAGAATACAGTGAGTTTTATGTTACTCTAACTAGAAAATTTTATTATATTGGACTTACCCTACCTGATATGTTTGATGAGGAAGTTCAAGCAGGTATTGACACTTTATTGACGAGACTACATGAAAACAGGGAATTTTTTTGGCTGACGATTATACCCACCGGTGAGCTCAGAGGGCCTCTGTATATACAGGATGAAACCCTACAAAAGGTACAAACAAGGATCGAATTTGACGGGTCCCCACCTAATAGTAACCTCGATGCCCTTCGCCTGATGGTAGAACATGCCCACGATAATAATTGGGAAAGTTTGGATAAAGCACTTATTTATGGTGCGTATATGCATGTAGTTCATGATTTATATGCACATATGGTTTTTATACCCGCGAGGTTTAGTTATGGGTATGCATTGGAGGCGGATAGTGCTTCCTCTGACCCCTTACTTTATTACCCTGAATTATTCTATGAGTTTTTTACGCACACATGCATTCCGGCAAGCTCTGCAGATTTTATTAAGGATGTTTATATAGGGGTATCGGATATAGAACAACCAGTTAATATGAGTGCACCCGCAGAATTCCTTTATCGCGTAAATATTTTAGGACAGTATTATGAAGGTTGGCAAGAACCTGAATACATTGAACCAGTTCAAAAATTTATAGAGGCAGCAAATGCGCCCGGCGTAGGATACGGAACCAGTAGCTTAACATTCGAAAGGCTTAAAGCCTATATGCATGGCTGGGGAATTTTACTTTTTTTATCTTATGGATATACATCAAATACATATGATGATATAGGGGGGGTCTTTTTGCATCCCTCCTGGGATTTTGGTGATATAAAGGACTTTTGGGTAGACATAATGGATGCTAACTCAATGACAGTTATACCCTTCCAAATTGTTAACCATATAGCGTACTTTTTTAAAAAAGGTGTCGTTCGTAGTCATATAGGGGAAATAAAGCTTCCAGCCACTTTTTATCTGCCGGCAGAATTAGATCAACTGGATGATTACCCTGACTCATGGCCTTCCTTTTTCGAAACAGTATCGGGTATTGATAAGTTTTGGTCATGTGTACCTGAGGATGACAGAACTGAGGAAGTATGGCATAATTATTATAAGCTTAGAAGGATTATACAGGTATATGATAACCATTCATTGATAAAAAAACCTAACTTACGTAATACATACATGGGCGAACTGCCAAATATTGTTTCTCTGAAGAATCGCTATCGAGGCGTTGTCGATGAGAGTGAACCATTAGATTATAACATGAGTGGGATAAGTATACACACCCTTTCGAGAAAGGCTGGTCTGGTTGGGGGCATGTATTCAGTTTATCTAGCGAGAGATTACTACGAACAACCTGGTGTTATAGATATCTGTTTTCAGACTGACGAGGATTTTGTATATACGGAGACTGAGGTCTCTTTAGAAGGTGATCCTTACCATATGTTTATTGACCTCAGCTACGATTTAGTAACCATTGGACCAACTGATGTACAGATTTGGGGTAACAATAGTATAACATTGGCTTCTACAGATCCTCCCCTTCCTGGTTTATCGCGCGAGAATTCAATACTTACAGTAAATGCCCGAGAGGCTCTAAATCAGGGTATCGATGAACTTTCATTTAGAGTATACACGCAAGCAATAGAAGACCCAACAAGATATTGGCTTATGCTTAACTCCGATTACAGAGAAGCTTTTGACTCAGATCTCATGATTCGTGATATGGAACTTTACCAGTATTGTTTTAATTACGATCCATCAACGGGAGAAGCCGATCCAACAAGGGACTATAATGAAAATCCTCACTCAGACCCAAAGAAATATTGGCCATACGTATTGCCGTTAACTGCAGCTCCATATCTAAATGCACCGATAATCTCTTACTCCGATGCGGTATCAGGCAATAAGATAAATATTAATTGGAACGACAATAGCAGTTACGAGACAGAATATATAATAGAGAAAAAAATTGGAGATGAAGGCACATGGAGTGTAATAGGATCTACAAATGAACCTGACATAGAAGAGTGGGAGGATAACTCTGTAATCTATGGCGACAAATATTGGTATCGTGTCAGGGCATATAATGAGGGCTACGATATATACTCAGATTATTCTGATTCCGTATATGATTATGCTATACCCAACTGGAGTGATAATGAAGATGCTCTTATATATAATAATGGGCGAAAAATAGCTGTTGATCAAGATGGAACCATATGTATTGTTTATTCTCATGATAGAAGAATCTGGTATTCAGAATCTACAGATGGTGGCGAAACCTGGTCTAAATCTGTGTGTTTAGGAGAGCCACCATTCGGTACATGCTGTTTCCCAGCTATAGTTTGTGATGAGGTCGGTAGAAGAATGGTAGTATGGGAGGTCCGTGACGAAAATATTGCAGAAGGCAGTCATCGAATTTCTGAAATCTATTATTGCTGCATAGATCCGCAAACAGGAGACACCATAAAATCGATTGAACCTATAACATCAAATAAAGAATACCCTACAGTTATTACAGATAATGGTGATGTATGTATTGCTTTTGTATCGTCAGATCGTAACGTGGGCGGGCACATAAGACCTGGACGCTATTGTTGTTACTTGTCTTTTCCTTATAATCAACCACCACAATCTGCAGAACCTCAAGTAGTGGAATATGCTAATATGGGATGCCAAAACCCCAACCTTGTGAAAACACAAAATGGAAACCTGTATATAGTGTATGAAAGAAGTACTTTTTCTGGGGGAAAATATACGCATAATTATCTGGTGTCTGAGGAATATGACGGCAATAACTGGGTCAACATGAAACAAATAGGTGAGTCGCAAGAAAGCCATAATGCATTACACTACTACCCTTCTGCTGCCTCTGAAGGAGATGACATACACGTAAGCTGGTTGAAAGATGAGCACCACAAGATTTATTACGCTCATTTCAATGGTACCTCTTGGAGTTCACCCCAGTTAATAGCCAGCAGCGGCGTTGGATTAACTTCGATTATGAATAACAGTATCCACACTGTGTTAACGTGGGAAAAAAACAATGAAATATACTGTAAAATAAAAGAGGGAGATGAATGGTCTGAGACTATGAACCTCAGTAGCTCTCCGGACAAAGACTCTAAGTCCCCCCATATAATGTCACTCGACGAACTTGATAAATTCGTACTGATTTGGAATGAGGGAAATGACGAGCCTTATGAGATTAAAATGAAAGCGATTGATTTATGCCCCCCACTTCCTCCTCAGAATCTATCAGGAATATGGGAGCACTTTGGCAAGAATTGGGCAGAGATAACACTTCAATGGAGTCCAAACTCAGAACCTGATTTAGGAGGGTATTATATCTATATAGGTGAGTCAGGCAGTGGTCCCTTTGAAAGAGTAGGTACAGCTGAACCAGGGGAGACGCCGAGTTTTGTAGATAGAGTGTACGCCTGGAGCAGTCACTGGTATTATATTACGGCGTTTGATCTACCAGATAATGAAAGTGAACCATCAGATACAATAAAGGTGGATCCAGAATACTACCCAGCATGTCCTTTCTTATATGTCTGGGATGGGACACAGTTCATAGAAGATAATAACCTCCTTGCTGGTTCATATCAAGGAGAAGTAGTAACTGATCCCTATGGACTCACACAACCACTACTTGAGACAGGACCCCCGAGGAGGTACAAACTCGAGATAAGGGAAGAAGAGACTGAACATTCTTTCTTTGATATGGTTACTCTTAAAACCATAGACCACCCAGAGGATGTGGAAGTTGGGGTTAGTGTGAGTGATGAAATAGTGCCTATAACCACCTCTCACATACCCTTATCTGCCTTCTCAGGTAGCGAAGACTATGCTGATGTCCTCAGTAATGACACATCTTGGTTTGAAGGTTGTACAGGAGATACATTGGTTATCGAGTTTGGATTAATTGATGGGGTAGAAGATAAAGAACTCTGGTTCAACGCAGACAAGAGTGGTTATCCTATAAGCATCGAGATATACAGAGGTGACTCATGGGAGTATGTAACTTCTGTCTTCCCAAGAGAGAATTTCTCTACAATACCTATCTTACCTCTCACCGAGCTTATCGATGATGGAGAAACTTTGACCCTTAAACTTGTCTGGTATGCTGAGCATAATCTTAAAACTATAATGATAATACAGCCTGAAGACATGTTTATATTGGAGAGAACAGCTCCTCTTATCTTTGCAATTCACTCGCGCTTGGGTAATGTGAGGCAGAAGTTATTGTACGAAGATGAGGACTATGCAGAGGTATTAGCTGGAGACACGTTGAGGTTGGTGTTTGCCCATCCAGTGAAGATACCCAGATGGACAAGAAGTTTTGTGTTCGTGTCAAATGGATATTACATTACAGAGAGCGGAGGTGGTGGAGCCCAGACACTCGAAGAGGACATTCCCTTTGTCCATTCTCTATCCGTTTATCCAAACCCTGCTAAGAATGAGATGAACATCAAGTTCGGGCTGCCTATAGGTGAGAGAGTCTCTCTCGATTTATATGATATATCAGGGAGAATGGTAAGGACAATTGTGGATGATAACTTTAAGAAGGGTTATCATATGATACAAATGGATTGCAGGAACCTCCCAACTGGCGTATATTTTGCGAGGCTTGTGACCGACAGCTTTGTTAAGACAAAGAAGTTGCTGTTAGTGAGATAGATTGACAATTATGGAGAAAGAAATTTAAGGATCACCTATGAAAAAATAGCAGACATTTGAATATAAGTTTAAAACGAAAGACCGAAGCCCGATTCTTTGATGCTATATGAAGGCACTCAGCATACGCCAGCCCTGGGCTTGGCTTATCATAATGGGACATAAAGATGTTGAGAATCGTAACTGGTCAACAAAGTTTCGAGGGAAATTTTTGGTCCATGCTGGCACGAGGTTTGATTCTGAAGGGTACAAATGGGTCCTTTCTGAGATGGGGATAACTTTGCCTCCGCCTAACGAGTTCAAACGGGGCGGCATAGTCGGTATGGCTGAAATCACAGCCTGCGTGACGGAATATGAGAGTCCCTGGTTTTCCGGGTTATATGGCTTTGTTCTGGAGAATGCTAAACCTTTACCATTTATTCCATTGCCAGGCAAGTTAAGGTTTTTCGACGTAAGTGCCGACCAAGCAAGAACATGGAACAAATATCTAAATACTTAAAAGATATCCGCTAGTTATGAAATATAAGGAGTAGAAATGGAAGAAAAATTAGTAGGCAAAATCATCCTATACTACGCTGCTGGCCGCGTGGCTAAGGTGAAACTCACACGCACCTTGCGCGTGGGCGATTATATTCATATCAAGGGTTCCACTACGGACTTCAATCAGCGGGTTAGTCACCTATATAGAAACCAAGAACCCATTAAAGAGGCTAAAGCAGGCCAGAAGGACATCTGGCTTGGGGTTAAAAAGCGCGTAAACAAGGACGATAAAGTGTTCGTTATAATAATAGAGGTATCGGAAACGAAACCTGTGGATACCGATACAATCGTTGGACCAGAGCCTGATATAAAACCCCCGCCCAAACCACCGACTTCGAAACCCAATGTGCCAGAACCACCTCAGCCACCCTCTCAAGAGGTTCCTAAAGACAAGCCAAACTTGCCGGATGATTGGGACGATATCTGGGAGGATGGAAAGAAAAGAAAAAAGAGACGCGGTTGTGACAAGGGCGGTGGCCCAGGTGGATAATGTTGGGGCTCGACAAATTTAACTATACTGGTGAGGATTATTTATGAAGCTTAACATGGCTACGGCACTCATGCGCAGTGCAATGTGTTGCTTTAACGACCAAGCTTTTGTAGAGTCGATTTGTGGAACGAGTTACGAGTTGGTAAAGGTTCGTAACCAGCTGAAGAAGCAGCCCCTACGCGATATATTAAAAAAGGCGAAGATCGTTTGTTCAGCCATACTCGACGGATGGTCCATACCTGATGCTGTTTGGGCAACTATCTGTCACCAGAACCCACGCCTTAATTGCTACCCTTTGGGCGAGATTGCCGAGAGAGCTGTCAAGAAAACGCTTATCTCGCTTATCTTAAAGTCTGTTGCTTCCGGATCAGCTGTAGAACACCTGAGCCAGGTTGATCGCGATTTCCTGCATGAATTTGCCGATACTAACCGAAAAGAGCTCTCACAACATTTCCTTAAGCACTACTTCTTCGAAATCTGTATCGATTATATGCGTAGACCGGATGTTCTGTGCAACAAATACAATTTATCGAAAAAGGGGCGAATGGTCTCATTGGATGCTGAACGACAACTAAGACAAACCTTAGCCAAACAGTGTGAAATGGCGGCTGTAAACTTTCTGCCTTATCTACTTGAAGCATACAATAAAAAGGAACCTGCTGAAGCAATTAAACGAATCAGGAAAGGTTTTGAGGAAGTCTTTGGTATAGCACTGCCAAAGAAGCGAAACGAGGAAAACCTGAAGAAAAACCATGTCAATGTAATTATCGGGACCAGATCTGCGGCTACTATCAGTAAACACTTCACCTTGGATAAAAAGGCAAGACGGTTTTTGCTTTATACCAAACGCCCAAATGTAACGGTTTCTTTTGGTGCACTGAAGGATTTGTTGAAGCATCCTCCCCACTCGCTCGTTCAAGATTTATTAGACATAGCTGTAGCAGTATATATGTCTGACCTCTACACTAAACGCAACCCTGATCATTCCAGGCGTATTGGTATATTAATGCCAGTCCGCCATCCTGACCTCTGGTCTATTGAGAAAAGGAAAATAGAGCGCGCCATTGGCATTCTTGGAAGAGATGATGCCCATATTAACTTCGTAAAGCGCAAGAAACGTGCAGAACCCACTGATTTTTCCCTCAACGCTGATAAGCAATGCGTGTGTCTTTTCTCCGGCGGCTTGGATAGTTTGGCCGGAGTCGTATGGGCGCTTGACAACGGCTTAACTCCTACTCTTATTAGCCATTACTCTACCCCCAAACTAGCCAAAATTCAAAATTCACTCTTGAATGAATTGGAGAAAAAATACGATAAGAAACTTAAACATCTTTCTTTCTATGTAGCTAAATCAAGGAGTCGTAGGGCAAGATACAGACTTTCTACCCTACCCCAGTCGATTATGGCTAGATATCTACGGTCATTTTTATTCCTATCCTTAGCGAGTGCGGTTGCCTTAGAGCTGAAAATAAACAAGGTCTACATTTTTGAAAACGGTCCTATCGCTTTAAATCCTCTGATTTCTGAATCAAGAATTAACACCCGCACTGCACATCCTCACTTTCTGGCATATTTCCAGAATATGATCAAAAGTGTCTTTGGAGTTAAGTTATATATAAAGAATCCATTCATCTACATGACTAAAGGAGAAGTCGTAAATATTTTGGCAAGACCCGAATTAAGGTCCCTCATCAAGGCAACAAATTCTTGTTGGAACTGGGCTAGAGTCCCACTAATTGCAAAAAGACTGGGTATCAAGGGGATGCAGGAGAGTCACGATGGTGACTGCTTGCCGTGTATCATCAGACGTGCCGCTATATACCGAGCTGGTCTTTGGAGAGACGACGTTAAATATCTAAATGACATTTTTAAGAATTATCCCAATCAAGTATACAACCCAAACAAGTTCTTAGCACTGGTTGACTTACTAAGACTTTGTCAAAACGTTAAATCTCTTTCTGCAGACGAGCTTATGCTTTACAATCCGGATTTCTCTGTGTATGAAGAAGGTGCGGATCCCAAAGAATTAATAAATATGTACCGAGAGCACGCACTGGAGGTAATTTACTGCTTTCGTGCAAAGGCGAATAAACAGTTTCGGCAAGCTTTTACTTCTGTGCTGGTTTAGGTTATTCAATGTCGACAAAGTCACCTATTAAAAAGTTACGGACACTTGAATAAGAATTCAAAAACGAAAGTTGACCCTGGTTCATTCAAGCGATATAAAACCACGAGTACTAATATGATGGATATGAAAAATAATAATCTCTTGAAGCTATATGAATTAGCTATTAATGAGGAACATCACTTCTTGGAAGCTCACCAATCTCGCGTCGCTTTTTATACAGGTATTGTTTCTGCATTAGCGGCAGGAACTGTCGCGGGTCTATTCCAAGTTACTGAGTGGTATCATTTACTAGCACTCTGTGTTGGACCTTTATTAATCTTTGTGGTATCAAGCATTGCAATTAAAGGTACTCTTCGATTATATCAACGCTTTTTGGAGGCAGTAACAACTCGTGCTAAGATTGAACAAGAACTCGGTTTAACTGGTAATGCGCTAATTGTTGCTCCCACACCAGAAAAAAAGCGGCCAAATTCTTTGATTTTTCCTTGGCAGATAGCCGAAAAATTTCTTATTAGAGCTACTAGAATGATTATATTTGGTTTTGCTTTTAATCCCTACGATGAAGCTGTATTAAACTTACTAAGTTTTAACGGTAATAATTTGAAATCAGTTTTGATTATTGATATTAAACCCAACGTTGAAACAGCAAAAAATTTATGGCCGGATGCTGAAATAATATCAACTATGCCACCGCCTACTGGCGATAACGAAATAAATAATTGGTGTCGAGAACAGTTATAGAAGTAAATCCAACATAGCCTGACGTACCCCATCATCGGGCTCAGTAGTAGATTGGAGTCAGGCTAAGAGATAATTATTAGATTTAAAATGTAATTAATTGGAGGATTTATGACTGTAGGTGATTGGGGGGCGGTGGTGCTTGGGGTGGTGCTGGGGTTTCTGACCCACTACCTGGTAAGGCGGGACCAGAAGGCAGTGGTATTATTCAAATAGTTGAGCCTGACCCCCGATTTTG
>CAZRTU010000028.1:0-10311 GCA_964603075.1 uncultured bacterium | reverse complement strand
ATATTCACACACTTTGCCAAGGCAGAGAGCGAGGATAAAAATTTTACACATCTACAACTTGAGAGGTTTAGTAAAATAGTAGATTCTCTTCGGACTGAGGGCGTAAGTATACCCTATTATCATACGGCGAACTCTGCTGCGCTCCTGGATATAAAGTCCTCTTACTTCAATATGGTAAGGCCCGGATTGCTACTCTACGGTCTATATCCCAGGGAGAAAAAGGTCATTGAGGTATCTCCGATAATGTCTCTCAAAACCAAGGTGTGTTATCTCAAGTGGATAGATAAAGGCAACTCGGTGAGTTACGGCAGGACATACCACGCAAAAGGGAAAACCAGGGTAGCAACACTTTCAATTGGATATGGCGATGGGCTACCGCGGCTGCTCTCGAATAAGGGAGAAGTCCTGATAAAAGGTGTGAGAGCTCCAATTATAGGTAGCGTGTGTATGGACCTGACCATGGTCGATGTCACTCACATAGAAGGTATGGAGATTGAAGATGAGGCAACTATCATTGGTAAAGATGGCATAGAGGAGATCACAGCAGATGACATCGCAAAAATCTCGCAGACTATAAACTACGAGATCATATGCAATGTTGGGCCAAGAGTTCCGAGGATCTATATAGAGAAAGGAATACCTAAATTACGTAAATCTCTGATAAGCGGAAATTGTGTAAGTATGTAATTTTTGGGCGCAACACTAAAATAAATTCAACACCGAAAGGCACTGAGCGCACCGAGTCTAACGAACACTAGTTCAATTCTCAAATCAGCAAAAAATTTTTTAAGCTTTTTCCTGTGATTTTCAGTGTTAATTCATCAACAAAGGAAAATTATGGTTGAGCCAGATTTCATATCCATAGTCTTCTTCTATACCAACATTGCCCTACAGCACCTCGGCGTAATCAACAACCCACTTACTGACAGGGTAGAAAAGAATATCGAACTCGCAAAATACATAATAGACACTCTGGACCTTATCAAAGAGAAGACAAAGGGAAACTTGACAGAAAAGGAAGAGAGCATACTTCTCTCTACCCTGTCGGATCTAAAACTCAGTTATGTAAAGACGAAAGAGTCGGAAGAGAAAGCTAAAGGGGAGGAGATTACAGAGAAAAGTAAGGAAAAAGTGGAAGGCAACGAGATGGACGAAGAGACGACGACGAAGAAGAAGAGCGTAAAGGTAAAAAAGAAGGCGGAAGGCAATCAAAAGAAGACAAAGAAGACTAAAAGAAAAACCAGGTAATTGCCTCTTAATTACTTATCAAATTGAACAAAAGTCAACTTGGGGGGCTCTTGGATAAGGTTACCCCAAAATATCTGCTAAAAAAGAAAAGAGCCGCGGAAAAGACGGTTCTGCTGACCGCCTATGACTATACCACTGCAAAAATCGAGGACGAATTAGGCATAGATGTAATACTGGTCGGTGATTCATACGGCACAGCGGTTCTGGGTTATTCTTCGACTTTGCAGATAACCATGAATGATATGCTTCCAATTGTAGGGGCTGTCAGAAGGGCTGCCGACAGAGCCATGGTAATAGCAGATATGCCCTTTCTTTCTTATCAACCGTCTATAGAGACGGCTGTCAGGAATGCAGGTAGATTCATGAGACTTGGCGTAGATGGGATAAAGCTTGAGGGTGGGCTGGCAATGAAAGATACCGCTTCGAGACTTGTCGACATTGGCATCCCGGTGATGGGACATGTTGGTATGACACCACAGTCCTATAAAAAATTCGGTGGTTATCGCGTGAGGGGAAGGACACAAGGTGAGCTATCAAGACTCTTTGACGATGCTAAGGCGCTCGAAGAGGCAGGTGTCTTCTCAATTATTGTAGAGTGTGTTCTGGAAGAAGCCGCCAAAAAGATTACGGAAAATTCCCGTGTTCCAATTTATGGAATTGGTGCCGGTAGATATTGCGATGGACAAATCCTTGTGATATCCGATATGATCGGTCTGTCACCGGGACCAACACCCAGATTTGTAAAAGAATATCTGAACCTACAGAAACAGATAAAGGATGCTGTAGCAAGATTCAAAGAGGAGGTTGAAAAAGGCATCTATCCCAATACCACTCATACCTATCACTCCTGAATCATATCACAAGCCAGCCCGTTTTCCAATGGGTTATACCAACTTTTTTTGCAATAAAATAATCCAGCCAATAAGCTCTAAAAATACCTATGTTATATACTGAGTTAGATATATTAAAGCATTTGAGAACTCTTTTCCCGAGAATTGGCGACGACGCAGAGGCCTTCGACATAAGTCCAGGACTGATACCGCTCGTCTCTATAGACTCCTTTGTAAGTGGTGTACACTTCGACCTATCCCTAATCAATCCATACGATGCAGGTTATAGAGCCTGTGCAGCAACTCTTTCAGATATCGCTGCTATGGGTGCAAGACCAAGAGTTCTCCTGTGTTCAATCGGACTACCCAGGGGAGATAAAGAGCTCGTAGATTTCCTCGCACATGGCATCAAATCTCTCGCAGATGAGTATAGTACTGAAGTAATCGGTGGAGATACCGTAAGGTCCAAAATCCTCTTCATTACCCTCTGCATTATAGGTGAAGCCAAGAGAGCGGTGAGAAGAGATGGAGCTGCTATTGGTGACCTCCTCTGCGTTACAGGACCCCTTGGAGGGTCGGCGGCTGGACTAAGTGCCCTAAAGGACGGACGTGAGAATTTTAGAGAGTTGATTGAGATATATACCCATCCAAAGCCCAGGATAGAGGAAGGTATTACACTTTCTGAATATGCAACAGCGATGATTGATATATCAGACGGACTTGCCATTGACCTCTATCATATACTTGAAGAAAGCAGGGTGGGTGCACTAATCCACACCATACCCCTCATAAAAGGTGCAGAAGATTTTCTAACCTCATCCAAGGAGAAACCCCACGACCTCGCTCTATACGGTGGGGAAGATTTTGAACTTCTGTTTACATTGAAAAATAATGATCTCGGAAAGGTTAAGAAGAAAATGGACTTTATCCAGATAGGGAAGATTATTGAAAGTGGCATGATGATGAAAGATGGCAGTGAAATTAAGTTGGGGGGTTATGACCACTTTAAAAAATAAACTGTTAAAATGCTAAGAGAAAGCGTAAATCAAGGTAGGTATGAGCTTTGTGGTTAAGTTTTTTCCTTGACAAAGTTAGAAAGTTGTTGTAAAATTATCTGGATGATTGTAACCATTGATGGGACGTCGGCTTCGGGAAAGAGCACGACCGCTATTAAGGCTGCCGAGAGGCTCAATTTTACCTATATAGATACTGGAGCAATGTACCGAGCAGTGGCGCTTTATTGTATCGAGCAGTCTATTGACATATCCGATAAAAAGAGAGTTGGTCAAATCTCGGCAAATTTAGACATAAGATTCAATTCTATAAAAGGCAAAACCCGCGTCTTATTAAATGAAGAGGACGTGACCGAGCGTATACGTACAGAGGAAGTTGGAAGGTTTGCATCTCTGGTTGCTACTTACAAAGACGTCCGAAAAAACCTTGTGAACAAGCAGAGACAGATCGGAAAAGCAGGTAATGTAATCTGCGAAGGAAGAGACATCGGTACGGTCGTATTTAAGGACGCAGACATAAAGATCTATATGGATGCAGCTCCTGAAGAGAGAGCAAGAAGAAGACATAAAGAGTTGAAGGAAAAAGGTAACTTCGATGAGATACTGCTATCTCTAAAGAACAGAGACGAACAGGACAAATCAAGAAAGGAGAGTCCTCTGAAGGTCCCCGAAGGAGCAATAATAATAGATACGACAAATCTAACAATAGAGGAGGAGGTTAAAAAGGTTATTGAGATCATAAAAGAATTCTTAGAAAAGAAGATGAAGTTTTTTAATTGAACGGTTTATTGCTTCTTATGGGTAGCAAATTTTCTCAACAGGTCTTTTAAATGAAAAATCCATGAAACTCCGATACAGGATTGGAGCTCAGTCGATATATTTCGTATGGAGTATTTTCTTGGGTTTTAAGGTATACAACAGGAAATATATACCCAAGAAGGGTGGATTCATCGTTGCCCCCAACCACCTGACCAACTATGATCCCCCACTGGTTGGGGCAGCAATGAGTAACCGTGAGGCTTTTTACTTTGCGAAAGAGGGACTTTTTGTTGTGAATCCCTTTAGTGCTTGGTTCCTCCGTTATTTCAACGCCTTCAGGGTCAAGAGGGACGGCATAGATAAGGAGGCAATTCGACACACAGAAAATTTACTTAAAAGGGGCTTGGGTATAGTAATGTTTCCTGAAGGTACCAGGAGTAGGAAGGGAACACTTAAGGATATGAAGTCGGGAGCGGGATATATAGCTGCAAGGGTGAACGTACCTGTGATCCCCGCTTATTTGCATCACGTCAATACTCCCCTCTTATTGCAGGTTTTAAGGAAGAGAAGACCCGCTGTTATGTTTGGGGAAGCAATATATCCCGATGCCTATACAGGGAAGATAAGAGAGAGGGCGGATGCGATCGCGGCGGAGATAAGACAATCTATTATAAAATTATCGAAGGAATTTAATTAAGTTCCAATTAATTCGTTAGGATTTTACAACATAAACCATGAAAAGAGAAGATGCACTCGAGCTACTAAAATCTAAGTTGAAGAAAAATAATCTCATCAAACATTCTCTTGCATGTGAAACAGGGATGAGACACATTGCAGAGCATCTTGGTGAAGATGCTGATCTATGGGGATTGGCTGGTCTTCTTCATGATATTGACTACGAAGAGATAGAGAGTGATGAGGAGCACGGTAAAAAGGGGGCGGAATATCTGCGAGATAAGGTAGATGATAGAGTCGTTAGAGCCGTAGAAAGACACACAGGCTACGTGGAACCCGAGACCACTATGGAATTGGCACTGTATGCCCTTGACCCTCTCACCGGCTTGATAGTAGCTGGCATGTTGATGCATCCTTCTAAATCTTTTAAAGGATTCAGCAGCGACTTTATCTTGAGAAAGTTCAAACAGAAGGCGTTTGCAAAGGGTGCAAATAGAGAGCAGATACTTACATGCGAGAGAATAGGAATCCCATTAAGCGATTTTGTGGGGATAGTTCTTGGTGCAATGCAGGAGATTAACGACGAATTGACATCTTGACGGATTAAACACTGAGTAACACCGAAGGAACGTCTGGTATCTTTTAGAAGATTTGAAAAATGTAGGTGTCCGTTAGTTTCGGTATCCTTCGGTGTTGAAATTAAACACTGAATAACACCGAGAATCACTGAAAAAAACTCAACCATATCTCAGAAACCAAAAGAGATCAATAACGTCTGTTAGATTCGGTGCGTTCGGTGTCCTTCGGTGTTGAAATTAAGAGTCGTCGTAAGAATCCTTTGACATCAGTGTTTTCGGTGTTTTGTTCGTCTCTGTTTAAGATTATGGAGATACATCTTGCTAAAAATGCAGGCTTCTGTTTCGGCGTGGAGAGAGCATTGAGGATTGCCTACCATACTGCCCGGCAGGCAAAGAATCCTATATATACATTGGGTCAACTTATACATAACCCGCAGGTTGTCGAAGAGTTACAGAAGGAGGGCATTGTAATTATCGATGACCTCAATAGCATAAGAGAAGGGACACTAATAATACGCTCTCATGGGCTTCCTCCATCTGTAATAGAAAAGGCAAGGGAGAAAAACCTCAGTATAGTAGATGCTACCTGCCCCTTTGTAAGCCACGCACAAGAAAAGGCAAAGCTTTTGAGTAAAGAAGGCTATCAGGTCGTGGTATTAGGAGAGAGAGAGCATCCAGAGGTTGAAGGCATCCTCGATTACGCAGGTAAGAATGCAATCTGCATAAATAATCACAACGATATTAAAAACTTGACCCTCTCAAAGAAAATTGGTGTTGTGGCACAGACTACGCAATCTTCCAAGGTCTTCTCTCGTGTCGTAACCGAGCTGGTAAAGGTAGCGCGCGAAGTTAGGGTCTTTAATACGATATGTACATCAACTCAGATGCGTCAGACTGCCGCACTTAAGCTCGCCAGAGAGGTGGACTGCATGGTGGTAGTAGGAGGTAGAAATTCTGCAAACACAAAAAGACTCGCTTCACTTGTAAAAGACAGAGGAATTCCTGCATATCATATCGAAAAAGAGACAGAGCTTAACAAGGAACTCTTTTCTGAAACAAAAAAGGTTGGAGTAACTGGTGGCGCATCCACACCCGAATGGGTTATTCGAAAGGTAATA
This sequence comes from uncultured bacterium, assembly GCA_964603075.1. GTDB lineage: Bacteria > Hydrothermota > UBA3073 > UBA3073 > UBA3073 > JAGMCL01. The sequence goes on along the minus strand of CAZRTU010000028.1, from coordinate 4,090 downwards.
GATCACCTGAAGAATATGACAGAGGCTGTACTTGTAAAATAGTTTTCTTAAAAACTAAATTAGAAGAATTAAATAGATTGTTATTTTAATTCAGGAGGTCATATGAAGGATGAATTACAAACAATACTCGCGACAGACTGTGGTAGTACAACTACAAAGGCTATACTCATAGAAAAGAAAGGAGACGAATATAGATTAGTCGCGAGAGGTGAAGCACCTACAACAGTAGAGGCGCCCTTTGAGGATGTTACTAAAGGAGTTTTGAACGCAATCAGGGAGGTAGAAGAACTGACGGGAAAGAAAGTGCTGGATGGTGATAAGATACTAAAACCAAGAAATAATGACAAGGAAGGGGTCGATATCTATATCTCCACTTCATCTGCCGGTGGTGGCCTCCAAATGATGGTTGCTGGTGTTGTCAAAACCATGACAGCAGAGAGTGCAGCAAGAGCAGCTCTTGGTGCTGGGGCAATTGTCATGGAGACAATAGCATCGAACGATAGAAGACTACCTCATCAGAGGGTAGAGATAGTTCGGAAATTGCGACCAGATATGATCCTATTGTCCGGTGGGGTCAATGGTGGAACAATATCTCATGTTGCAGAGTTGGCGGAACTCATAGGAGCTGCAGATCCACGCCCGCGGTTCGGGACAGGCTACCGCCTTCCTGTAATATATGCAGGGAACAAGGACGCCAGAGACATAATAAAGAAAATTCTCGAGAATAAAACCGACCTGGCAGTAGTCGAGAACCTTCGACCTGTTCTTGAAAAGGAGAACCTTGTACCCGCAAGAAATAAGATCCACGAGCTATTTATGGAGCATGTGATGGCTCACGCTCCTGGCTACAAGAAACTTATGGACTGGACAGATGTCCCAATAATGCCTACCCCGGGTGCAGTGGGTTCACTTATTGACTACCTTGCAAAGCATGAAAAAATCGATGCTATTGGAGTAGATATTGGTGGTGCGACTACTGATGTCTTCTCCGTTTTCAATGAGGTCTTCAATAGAACCGTATCTGCAAACCTTGGAATGAGTTATTCAATATCGAATGTGCTCGCCGAGACAGGCGTTGAGAACATACTTAGATGGGCACCCTTTGACATTGATGAAAGGGACTTGAGGAATCGTATAAGAAATAAGATGATCAGACCCACCACAATACCACAGACTCTTAGAGAACTTGAAATAGAGCAGGCAATCGCCAGGGAGGCTCTCCGCCTCGCATTTCTGCAGCATCAGAAAATGGCGGTTGGCCTCAAGGGGATTCAGAAGGAGAGGACAATTTCAGATACATTCGCACAGTCTGCCACGGGAGAATCCCTTGTCAATATGATGAGTCTGAACATCCTTATTGGCTCTGGAGGTGCTCTTTCCCATGCTCCCAGAAGGGTACAGTCTGCGCTCATGCTCATTGACGCCTTTCTTCCTGAAGGTGTAACAAGGCTGGGGGTGGATTCCATATTTATGATGCCGCATCTCGGAGTACTTGCGAGCGTTAATGAAGACGCTGCTATAGAGGTTTTCTACAAAGACTGCCTCATACCTCTCGGGACTTGCATAGCACCAGTTGGTAATGCAAAGAGAGCTGGTGTGCCATGCGTAAAATTAACAATGGATGACGAAGAGACAAAGGTAAATTATGGAGAAATGCTCAGGATACCGCTGGGTGTAGGAGAGAAGAAGAAAATAATTATCGAGACTGAAAGAGGATTCTACATAGGTCCCAATAAAGAGAGACGAATAGAGACAGATATTCACGGGGGTGTAGCTGGTATTATTGTGGATGCAAGGGGTAGACCCTTTCAGCTTCCAGACAACAAAGAGGAACGAATAAACATGCTTTTAGAATGGATAAAGTCACTCGATGTATACAGACTATGAAAAAAACTCACTAATTTTTTTGAAAGCAGGTGATTTTTAAATAAGCAAGGGGGGGTTTTTATGGCTCATGCATATACACCTGGTCTCAAGGTCACCGATAGTACAACCATACGCAGAGAAAGACGCCTTCCTTTGAAGGGAGAGGTCGTTGTTTCAATGGGGGATGAGGTAACCGCCGATACCGTCGTGGCGAGGACTGAACTCCCGGGAGACGTGCAACCTCTTAATCTGGCCGGCTTACTCAGTGTAACACCACAAGACCTTGAGGGGTATCTCATAAAAAAACAAGGAGACAAGATAAACAAGGATGAGGTAATTGCTGAAACAAAGGGGATATTTGGATTGATGAAAACCAAGGTTAAATCGCCTATAGATGGGGTAATAGAGAGTATCTCTACTGTAACTGGGCAGGCAATACTTCGAAATCCTCCCACACCCGTGGAAGTTGATGCCTACGTAGACGGAAAGGTGACAAAAATATTTGAACGAGAAGGAGTAACAGTTGAGACACATGCCACCTTTGTACAGGGGATATTTGGTATTGGTGGTGAGGCAAAGGGCATTATCACTCCTATAGTTGACAGCCCTGATATCCCCCTTACCAAAGATATGATAAAACCAGAACATAAGGGAAAGATACTGATTGGAGGATCGCTCGTAACGGTGGACGTTCTCCAACAGGCTGCAAATTACGGTTGCGTGGGTATAGTTGTCGGGGGCATCTGGGACTACGACCTGAAAGAATTTCTTGGTTACGATATAGGCGTTGCAATAACAGGTTCTGAAGAGAAAGGTATCACCTTGGTCGTAACCGAGGGCTTTGGAGAAATGACCATGGCTGAGAAAACCTTCAGATTGCTGACGGGAAATGAGGGTCGGAAGGCATCCATAAATGGTGCAACCCAGATACGAGCGGGGGTTATGAGACCAGAGGTGATAATACCAAAAAAGGCTGAGAGGGCAAAAAAAGATAAAGATAAAACCGATAAGGTATCAAAGGGTCTCGAGGTAGGTAGTCATATAAGGGTTATAAGGGAACCATATTTCGGAAATATTGGTAAGGTGGCTGCACTACCGCCTGAATTGCAGAGCATAGAAACAGAGGCGAGTGTTAGAGTCCTTGAGGCTGAGCTTGATAACGGAGAGAGGGTGATGGTCCCGAGGGCAAACGTGGAACTGATAGAGGAATAGATAATGGAATCTCCAAATCTCCAAATTACAAATACCAAACAAGCTCTAATATTCAAAATCCAAAACACTTAGGTTTTAAAACTTGGTAATTTAGACATTGTTTTTTGTAATTTGATGCTTGAAATTTATTTTTTTCTTCATGTGGAAGAAAGGGGATTTTGAGGAAACGAGAGAGTCTATGGTAAGACACCAGATCATCACCAGGGGCATAAAAGACCCGCTCGTAATAGAGGCCATGAGAAGGGTCCCCAGGCATATGTTTGTCGATGAATCATTGGTCTATGAGTCCTATGGTGATCATCCCCTTCCTATTGGTGATGGACAAACAATCTCACAGCCATTTATGGTCGCGTCTATGACCGAGCACCTTGAGCTTAGAGGAGGAGAAAAGGTTCTTGAGATCGGAACAGGGTCTGGCTATCAGGCTGCCGTCCTGGCTGAAATCGCGTTGGAGGTATATTCAGTAGAGCGCGCGGAGCCTCTTGCCCAAAGATCGATGGAGATACTCCAAAAACTCGGTTATAACAATGTTTATGTATTCGTTGGCGATGGAACTCTCGGTCTGCCTGAGCATGCACCCTTTGACGCTATAATTGTTACTGCAGCTTCACCAGATGTACCACCACCGTTGTTTGAACAGTTAAGGGAAGGGGGCAGGCTGGTTATACCTATTTCTGACAACTATGCTCAGATACTCGTTAAGGTGAGAAAGAAGAATGGCAAAGAAGAGAGAGAGAGATTATATGGATGCGTCTTCGTCCCACTAATCGGGGATTTTGGATATGATTAGCTATAAAAACATTCCAGGAATGTTGAGTCGGTTATTGTAAATTGTATATTATAAAATGGAAATAAATCCTACCGAGATATCAGAAGAATTTAAAACCTATGTCTCTATTTTGCTATTTGAATTTTATTTGTATCGGGGGGTAGCGCAGGGGGTAGCGCGCTTGGTTCGGGACCAAGAGGTCGCCGGTTCAAATCCGGCTCCCCCGATTCAATGCAAAAATTT
>CAZRTU010000027.1:7987-10432 GCA_964603075.1 uncultured bacterium | reverse complement strand
TTGTAAAGGACGATGGAGTAGAAAGAGTCTCTTTGTCACTGGATGGCAAACCAGAGACCAATAGGTTTATAAGGGGAGTTGACACATTTAAAAATATCGAAAGAATAGTAGTTAATCTCAAATCGGTTGCTAATGTTGAGATTGAGTATACAATATGCAAATGGAACACCAGAGAAGATCTTAAATTCGTGCTTGACTTTGCTAAAAGCTATGGAGTAGGTATAAGTGTCGGGTACTTCTCGACCGTAGAATACTTCGGCATGAAAGAAAAGCAGATGTCTTTGTACGATGTGTCAGATATCATGGGTTCGGACTACCACAGCCTATACCCTTTATGGGCAGATGGGAAACTTAAACTTCCATGTTTTAGTACAAGAATAAGACCGGTAATTAAACCAAATGGAGATGTAGAACTATGCGAAGTTAGGAGCGTGGGGCTCGGGAATCTATATGAAAAGGAATTTGGGGAGATATGGAGGAGCAAGAGGACCGAAGAGTTGATACGTTCTTCCCAGAGATGTAACGGTTGCTGGCTAAACTGTCAGAGGAAGGTAGACCTTGCTTTGATATATCTACCCAGGAGATTGGGTATTCGCTTCAGGTAATTATAAAAGAGGTCTTATGTTTGTCCTTTTAATTTCGCTGCTTACAGTTTCACTCACCTTTGATATCGATGATCTGGTGATCAAAAAAGAAGGTCCTTATGACAGGATGTCAATTCCTGATTGTCAAAAGACCATGGAGATAGGCAGTCCGCAACTTCCAGAGAAGCTTTTTTTCTATGCAGTTCCTCATGGGATGGATATCTGCGGGGTTAAACTGGATGAAATAAGAAAGATCCCTCTAAGCGGTAGATTTAGACCATTCCCTTCACAGCCACCAGATAGGTTTGATGAAGCAGAGGTTTCTCTTGTTCCACTGGATTGTGATGAGGAATACCCCTCTTTTGTGGTTGAATTAAAAAAGGTGGATTTATATTTCGGGGAAAGGATTGCAACCATAGCAATACATCCTCTACTATACGATCCAGAAGACAGCAGTCTTTCGTTTATCCAGAGGGTCGATTTTTCCTTGGCTCTGCAGCCAGCAGGCTCAATCTCTCCCGAAAGGAGTATCTACACAAGCAGAGCGATAAATAGGTTCTTCTCTATTTTTACTGAAGATCGGATGCCTTATACACGGAAAGTTGAATCTTATGTTTTGAAATCAAGAAATGAGACTGATCTGCCCGACTATACTGCTGACAGGATAGATCTCTGTGTTATAACCCGCGACTCTCTTTCTGATTGTTTCATGCCACTCCTGCACTGGAAGTCCAAGAAGGGAGTAAGGTCGACTCTTAGAACCCTGGAATGGATTGAAAGTTACTACACAGGATGTGATCTCCAGGAGAAGATAAGAAATTTCATAGTGGACGCATACGATAAATGGGGGTTGGGTTATGTTTTGATTGGAGGAGATATCAACCTTGTACCTGTGAGATTTGTGTTCATTGATGCCGAATATTCACTTGGAGAACTTATTCCAACTGATATGTATTATGCATGTCTCGATGGTGACTGGGATGGTAATAATAATGGAGTCTTTGGTGAGTCAGATGATGACGTAGACATGGGTTACGATGTATTCATAGGTAGATTACCCGTACAGACAAGGGAAGAGACAGAGCTTGCGGTTGGTAAATTACTCTCATACGAGAGGTCGCCGACCCTTGGCTATCAGAGGAAGATAATGCTTGTAGGTTCGGAGCTCTTTTCGGGTAACGGGGCATGGGGTCTGGATGGGATGCTCCATTGTAAGAACATAGCCCAGGAGATTCCCCCAGATTTCACAGTGAGCAAGATGTACGAGTATTATGGGCACCCAACCAGGGAGGAATTCCTTGATTCCATATCCTCTGGTTACAGTATCACCTATGCTGTTTGTCACGGGTATATCGAGGATATAAGAGTCATGCTCTCCAGATGGCCTCCAGTATGGAGAAGTGATTGGGATTCACTGATAAACCCCTGTGGATTTATGTATATAACATCTTGCTGGACGAATGCATACGACACGGATAATTTTTGTACACATTATGTGCTGAGTCAAGAAGGCGGCGGTATCGGGGTAATTGCCTCGACAAGGTCTGACTTTCCCGAATGTTCAGGACCTATAAATAGGGCATTCTTCAGAGCGATATTCACAGATTCTCTTTACTCTCCTGCTGAGGCAGATGCTGTCTCCAAGATTACCGGAGGAGGTAGTATATGGTGGAGATGGGAAAACTATGCCCTCAATTTTTTGGGAGATCCCGAAATGGGTCTCTGGACAGACATTCCTGATACCTTATGTGTAACATATGATGACACTATTGATATAGGAGAACAGACCTTAGATGTATGTGTTACAGATGGAGTATCTGCGATATCAGATGCCTATATCTGCATATCAAATGAAGAGGTA
>CAZRTU010000027.1:0-7977 GCA_964603075.1 uncultured bacterium | reverse complement strand
TATACTGATTTAAATGGTAATGCGACATTCACGATTACGCCGGCTGCAGAGGGTGAGCTATCTGTGGTTGTCTCTTTACACAATTATATACCCTACGAGGGAGAATTGTACGTTGAACCACAAAAGCCGTATGTTAAGATTGGCGATTTCTATCCCGGTTCCTTATCTTCGGGTGATTCACTGGAATTGACCGTTGAATTTTTGAACAGTGGAGGCGCTGTAGCTAAAGGGATAAGCCTGATGTGCGAAACGAGCGATTCACTGGTAGGACTTTCAGACTCCATAATGACCTTAGGAGACCTTATCGCAGGTGAGGTTGATACGGTAAAGACATCGATATGCATTGATAGAGATTTTGAACAGCCTTTGATATTTGTTTTCTTTGATATATATTATAATGATACACTTTGTTCCAGAGACTCACTTTCTCTTTATGCCTATTATCCCGATATATCTCATTATGGACACTGTATAACAGAGGTATCATTCGATACCTTTTATATGTCGCTTGTCTTGAGAAATTCTGGATTTGGTGACGCAGAGAGCGTGGAGGTCCTGCTAACCTCTGACAATGTGATCGACAGTATGGACTATATAGATATAATACCACCGGATACCTGTGTCCTTATACAGGATGCATTTTCCTTCTATGGTGCAGATTCGGTCTTCTCTTGCAGAATTACGGATAGATTTGGAAAGGTTTGGGAGGACAGTTTTTTAATAAGGAATCCGCCATCTCCTGAGGGTCTCTATTCAACGCCAGGCGATGGGGAGATAATAGTTACCTGGCAGCCGGTAGATCTTGCGATGGGTTACAATATATATAGAAGTACCGACAGAGAAAGCGGCTATATTAGATTAAATCAAACCCTACAGGGAGATAATGCATTATTCGTCGATGATGCCCTACCTCCCTGGAGTGGTTATTACTACAGAGTGAGTGGGGTTGATTCTTTTATGAACGAGAGCGAGTTGTCTTCTCACATATACGAGATGACCAATCCTGTAATGAAGGCAGGGTGGCCAAAGATGGGTCCTGTGGAGAGGTATTTCTGGGCACCTATCTGTGCAGATATAGATAAGTTATATCCAGGGAAAGAGATTCTATGTGGTTGTGACGACGGGAATATGTACGGTTGGCATAGTGATGGGTCAACAATTTCGGGAGAGAGCGAGTTTGTATACCTGGGTTACCCGGTGTGGGGTAGGTCGGCAGTGGGAGATATAGACGCGGATGGGCAACAGGAGATTGTAATTCTACCTTTCTGGGCGTCTTCGGCATGTTCGGTATATGTATTCAATGGAGATGGACAATTAGAGCAGGGATTTCCCATACTCCTTCCCGATGCTGGGGTAGGGGTGATTGGTTCCCCCGCTTTAGGGGATATCTGTGGTGATGGGTATATAGAGATTATCATTCTTACTTTTTCTGGAAATCTATACCTCGTTGACCATACAGGTTACGTAAATCTATTTGCGAATGTAGGCATAGACCCCACGTTCTCGTCACCATCGGTTGCAGATATTGATGGGGATGATACTCTGGAGATTATAGCAGGGGGAGACAGCCTCTATGTCTTTAGAACAAGCGGTGAGGTGCTGGACAGCTTCCCTGTCTGGCTCCAGGGCAATGTAGTATACAGCACCTCAGTGGGAGATATCGACCCCTCTATAGAAGGTCTTGAGATAGTTACAGCCACAGAGGATAGTATATGGGTACTGGATAGATTTGGCAGATCACTTCCTGGATGGCCCCAGGAGTATTCTCAACCTCCATCTGAGGAACCTGGTATTGCATTGGGAGATATAAATAATGATGGCGAATTGGATATAGTGACTGTCTGCTTTGATAAAGTTGCGGCATGGGATAGATACGGTATTCCGCTGGAAAACTTTCCTGTTAGGCTGAGGATGAGACATCTGGATGGTCTCCCCGCATCTCCTCCCGTTATAGCAGATGTAGACGGCGATGATGCTGTGGAGGTTATTTTGGGCGGAACTGATGGTGCAATCTATTCTATAGAGTCGGATGGGTCCTTTACGCCGGGCTTTCCCATACAGACTTTTTACAATATAAAGAGGTCGCCTGTAGTTTGTGATATAGATGAGGATGGTCAAAACGAGATAGTGGCTTCAAACTACCAGGGAAGCTATTTGTATGTATGGGATGTAGAGGGTGATACAGTCCAGTGGGGTTCTGCACGGCACGACAGATGGAATACCGGGCTCTATGGTTTTAAGATACCTGAGATTGCTGGGGTTTCTTTGAACAGTCCACTTAGGGATTTCCTTTTTACACCTCTTCCCAATCCAGCAAGAGGAGGTGTGGAGATTAGGTTTCAAATATCATCTACCAGACAAGTAGAGATTAGAATATATGATATATGCGGTAGGGCTATACAGACAGTCTTGGATGAATGTTTTGAAAAAGGTTCATACTCTGTGAAGTGGGACGGCATGGGAGATGACGGAGGGAGGGTGAGTTGCGGTGTATATTTCATTCGCTTCGTTTCAGGCTCTGAATCGAGAACGACCAAACTCATTTATTTGAGATAGTAGAAATAAGAACCTTAATAGGATCTTAATGTGGGATTGAATATTGTTCAAATAGGAACAGGTATAATGTCAGTACCACCGGTTGGGACAGGGGCTGTAGAAAATAGTATATATGAGTTGGCAGAGAACCTCGTAAGGTTTGGATTAAAGGTAGATATCATAGATATTAAAAATTCAAAGGCCAACAGAGGAGAGATAGGAGCCACCTACCATGAAATAGCGATTCCTCCACTGTGTGATGTTTCCTCTTTTCTCCAGGTAATCTCATTTGCACTTAAATTGATTCCTGTTTTACGTAGATTGGTAGAAGAAAGGGATATTAATCTTATCCATACACACTCACAGTTTTCAGGGTTCGCAGCATTGTTGTCTAAGAGAATCTTTGGTTGGAAAATACCGTTGGTATACACTACACACAACTCCAATCTTATACTCAAGCCAAATATTCTAAATAGAACCAGACGTATTAGTGAATACTTGGTTTTCAGGTACTTTGACCAGATAATAGCATTGAATGAGACCATAAGAGAGGGACTTATAGAGCATTTTAGAATAAGCCCAAAAAGGGTCACTAAAATAAGACTTGGCTTAGAATTGAAGAGGGCAGACAGACCCAATGCTAATAAGGTTTCTAAGGATTATTTCGCTGTTTTGTATCCGGCGAGAATCTGCAGATGGAAAAATCAGATGGCATTAATAGAAGCAGCTCTTTTGGTATTAGAAAAATTTCCCGATACAAAGTTTATAATTGCAGGTCCCGTAGTTGAAAAGAATTACTTTTCTCGATTGCAGAGGTTTGTCAGAAAAAATAACATTGATAAAAAGGTGGTATTCACGGGGGAACTGCATAGGAGAGAAATATATAAACTTTATCAAACTGCTGACGCTGTAGCATTTCCCAGCCTTAGGGAGGTTCAGCCCATAGCACTAATCGAGGCAATGGCTTTTGGTGTACCTGTTGTAGCTTCAAACATCGGTCAGATAAGGGATATAGTCAAATTGGTTGAAGGGAGTGCGTTACTTGTTGATCCAAGGAATTCTGGGGAGTTGGGAAATACAATCGTTCGTATTATTAAAGACAATTTTTTGAGTAAGGAACTCTCTTATAAAGGAAGAAAACTCTCCCGTAGGTACTTTTCGTGGGACACGATTGCCAATGAGACAAGAGAGCTATATGAAAGTCTCTGCACAACTCATCGCGAAGGAGAAGCCCCTTGATTATTTGAAGTTTACACCACATATCACCAGAATAATCTTAACTGTTTTTAGAATTCCTGAAGATCGAGAATAAAGGAGTAAAATTGATAGAGAAACCATTGAAAGCCACAGATTATATTGACAAGTTTAAATGGGTTCTGTTACTGATATTCGTTATTTTGCTATTATATAGACTCGGGGGTTATGCCTTTTGGGGAGATGAAATAGCAACCATAGATGTTGCATCAAAAGGATTCCCCCAATTAATTGACCAACTGATCAAGTCAGATAGACATCCCCCAATATACTTTCTTGTTATACACGTATGGATGATTCTGGCTGGAGACAGTGAATTCGCAATGAGATTGCCTTCTGTAGCATTTTCTTTACTAACATTTCTGCTATTTATTTCATATTCTAAAAAAAATAAATTAGGAATCATACCTTTGCTACTATTTATGACCTCTCCGTTCATAGTAATGTATGCAAGGATGGCAAGGTATTACACCCTATTGATGTTTTTTGGTGTTCTATCTATTGTGTCCCTTCTGGAGTTCATTAAGAAGCCTGGTCGGAAGTGGATGTTTATATATTGTTTATCGAATGTATTAATCTTATATACGAGTTATCCAGGGATAATACTTTTCGCTGTTGAGAATATTTATTTCTTGATTAAATGGAAAACAGTTGAGAGGATCAATATATATACTTGGCTCCTTATGCAAGCCGTTGTACTTATTCTATATATACCGTGGATCTATGTGCTTCTGTTTCAACACATAGAGACGAATTTTATCTTTCGACCCATAGATTTCTTCCTTAAATTAGGGTATCCACTTTACTCTTACTCAACTGGAGAAACAATTCTTCCTTGGGAATTCTTTATCTCGGTGCCAAGCTTGGTGATATTCTATTATCTCTTCTTCAGAGGAATGCGGAGATATAATAAATATGTTTTCTATCTGTTTATTTTACCGCTATTTATTGGGGCAGCAGTCCTTTCTACCTTATTTAGTGATGTACATTTCCCATTTTCTTCAAGCAGAGTAATTTTCCTGGCTCCAGTGGCTTACACCTTGGTGGCTGTAGGTGTAAAACAAATCAAATATGGTAGATTATTACTTTCGCTACTGCTTTGTTTTAACATATATGGTCTTTACAATTATTATACAGCAAGGAATTTTCATAATCCGGCGTATATAGTTCCTTGGAAGGAGATAGTAGGAAAAATAGAGAAAGATGCCAGTAGTAATTCGGTTGTCGTAACACCTGAGATTCCCCTGGAACACTATGGCAGATTTAGGTTGAGGATATCATCCGGGAAGAATACATCGTCTATAATAGATGACCCTTTTATAGGAGAAATCTGGTTAGTTATAAGATACAGAGGTTCATACAATATAGTTGTAGAGTATGAGAAGAAACTGAATATAATACTCGAAAGTGGATTTGTGGTTGATAAGGAATACGGCTTTTTAAAACAAGATAGGATTGGTCACATTTTGAAGGAAAAATTCTTGGATGTAAAACTACCGAAGTCTTACGTAAGGGTTATAAAATTAACGAGGGCTATGGAGTGAATGGATTGACTTATATGAACATAGAGTATACTAAATTTCTGGTCTTACGATTACAAGCACGTATTCATTAAGATAATCGTTTGCCACTCTCTTTACATCCGATTGTGTAACACCCATGATATTGGATTCGTAGTCCCTGTCCGCTGAATATCCCAAAGCATATATCTCGTTCAGGGAGGCGTTTATACCCATGTCACTATTCTTTTCCAGTGACGTTGCATGAGCCATTAGACACCTGGTCTTTGCAATTTCCATCTCCTTGTCTGATACCAGGGTCTCTTGTATTCCATTTACAATGTCAAGCATTTTGATTCTAACAGTATCGAGATATTGCTCAGATGTGCCTGCTATGAGGTAATACATTCCCCTGTCTATTCCCACAATATTCCCGCCGTGCATCCAGTATGCGTATCCCTTACCTTCACCTCTTAGTATCTGATGAAGCCAGCCAGAGGGGATGTATGAACCCGTGAGCACGGCATCCATTACATCGAAGGCAAACCTGTCAGGGTCTCGGTTATCAATACCCGGGAAAGCCATGCAAAGAACGACCTGCTGGAAGTTCCTTATTTGCTCAGACACCAGAATCGAGTCAGGGAAATCGACCCCTATAGACTCCTCTACACTCGTCCTTGCTTCTCTGGTGCCTCCGAAATAATTCTTCAGAAGTAGAGATGCCTCATCCTTATCTACATTCCCAAACACAGATACTGCAGTTTTCTTGGTGGGAAGATATCTTGAGTAAAAATCCTCCAGTTGTTCTCTGGTCAAATTCAGAACAACCTCTTTTGAGCCTCTCGATTTTAGCGAGTATGGATGGGTACCATAAAGATTCTCTCTTGCTATATTCAGGGCGAATACTTGGGGCCTTTCATTCTGCCTCTCTATCTCTCCCAAGACCTCTATCCTTGCCGTAGCGATTTCATCGAAAGAGGGATAATTTATCACCTCTGATAGGAGTTTTATCCCCTTCTCAAGGTCTTCCGGGATCACGTCAATAGATATTCCCATAGAGTTGTTGCCCACAAATGTTTTCAGGCGTGTTCCCATGTCATCAAGCGTGTGGCTGAGTATTTGTGCATCTCTCTTTGCAGTAGACCTCGTAATGGTCTTCAACATCAGATTAGATATCCCATTATTTCCCTCTGATTCAATTCTTACGCCACCCAGCGTTACGAGCTGGATGGACACAACCGACGAGTTGTGATTCTCCCTTATGAGTAGCTTTATACCATTACCAAGCGAGTCGCATTTTATATCGTCAGTCCAGTGCCCGGAGGGAGATGGTGCAATCTCAGATTCTGCCTCTTCTGCCGGGGTTGCCCTACCAAGTATAGCCACAGTCATATTGTCTCTTGTTATATATTTCTCCCAGACATTGATAACCTCGTCTTTTGTTACCTTATCAAGATTTGCAAGGTATGTGTCCGTGAAATTTATGTCACCCACGGATAACTCATTGCTGAAGAGTATGCGTGCCTTGTCTTCGGGTGTCTGAATCGATAGCTGGTATCTCCTCCTCACTCTTCTTTTTACAGTGCTTATATCATCTTCGGATATCTCTTTATCGATCTTGGTCAAGATATCAAGGATTGCTCTCTCGACATCCTTTTCTCTTCCAGCTGCACACATGGCATAGATAGCCAGATAGCCCGCTCCGAAATGTGGCGTATAGGAATAGGAATTGGCTGTGTATGCCAGTCCTTTCTGGATTAACTCTCTCTCAAGCAGCGAACTCTCACTGCCACCTATGATTGTAGAAAGTACATCGACAGGGTACATGTCAGGGTCTGTTATCGGGACGGTATGAAATCCCACAAAGACATGTGACAAGTTACCATCTTCTTCTACAAAGATCCTCCTTTCTCCAATCTGTGGGGGCTCTCTTCTCATAACAGGATTTTTATTCGGACTCCTTTCCCATTCTGCAAAGTACTCATCTATTAGAGCCATTGCTGTATCTCTTTCGAAATCTCCGGATATCACTACTACAGTATTCTCAGGATGATACATCCTCTCGTAGTATCCAACCAGATCCTCTCTCGTCAGTTTCTTGAATAGGTCGGTGTATCCAATAATTGGGTACCTTATCGGATGCTCGCGCATCATAGTGGAGACGAATCTCTTGTATATAACATTCCGAGGTTCATCCTCGCCCATAGCGATCTCCCTTAATATTACTTCCTTCTCCTGGTTTACGTAAAACTCATCGAAAGCTGCGTATCTAACGTATGATGAGAGTAGATACAAAGCATCTGGGAGATTGGATGGGGTTGTCGTAATGTGATAACACGTGTGGTCGTAGGTGGTATATGCATTCTCTACACCACCTATCCTATCTTTGATATTTTCGATCTCCTCGTGGGTTAGATTACGTGTACTCGCAGATAGTGTGTGTTCTACAAAATGGGATATACCGCATCCAAGGTATTCCTCTTCATATATACTGCCAGCCTTTACATATACAGCTGTATAGACAGTAGGAGAAGCCTCTATTGGTGCCAGTATCACCCTGAGTCCATTTGAAAGTGTAATTGTTTCATCTCCGTATGCCCTGTTGATAGACGATAAGCAGACGGTATATAAAAGGGCGATTATCAAAATCGCCGGGATGCATGAAAGTCTTCTCATATGTTAGCCACCA